>JBFMDG010000216.1:0-10240 GCA_040754135.1 Verrucomicrobiota bacterium | reverse complement strand
AGAAACAATCTTTTTCGCCACCGCGACTCGGGAGCCACAACGCTTCGAGAACATCATGCGCTTCGTAAAACAACCCTTCATTGAAGCAGGCGAAGTATCCGAGGTAATGCGCGTCGAGCGGCTTTCCCCGAAAGGATTCGATCAAGGCGTCAATTTTGGCGCTCTTCTTTGACATCGCACGAAATTCCAGCACGGTGGCGCATGCGTTTGATCAGCGCACAACCATCGAAGTAAACGGCGGCACGTAAGCTTGCAGAAAAACCAGGAACCCCACCAGCGCCGCCAGCGCGATGCTGTGAAAGAACACGTAACGCAAAATGTCGCCTTCATGCCCATACCAGTTAGTGGCCGTGCTGGCCACAACGATGCTTTGGGCATCGACCATTTTGCCCATAACACCGCCGGTGCTGTTCGCCGCGGCCATCAGCACCGGGCTGATGTTCGTCTGCTGGGCGGTGATGGTCTGGAGGCTACCGAACAAGACGTTTGACGCGGTGTCTGAACCGGTGAGCGCCACGCCCAGCCAGCCGAGCAACGTTCCGAAAAATGGATAGAGCACCCCCGTGCCGGCGAGCGCCAGACCAAGCGTGGCATCGGTGCCCGAGTATTTGGTCACGTAACCGAGAGCGAGCATCGCCGCAATGGTGAGCAGGGAAAATCGCACTTTCACCAGAGTGTTCAGGTAAACGCGCGCCATTTCCGAGAGGCGAAAACCCATGATCAAACCGGCGGCGAGCGCCGAGGCCAGAATTCCGGTGCCAGTCGCGGAAAGCCAGTTCAACGTGAACACAGCTTTTTCCGGCGGAGCATTCTCCGGCGCGACTCGCGTGCCGCGTTTAACCACGTTGTGCAAACCGGGAACGGTGTAATCGAGTTTCGTCCAGCTCGGTCCTTTGGCGGCGTACTCGCCATTGAGCAGCTTTTTCATCTGCGGTGTGCCCCAAAGAAAAACGAAAACGCTCAGCAACACCCAGGGCGTCCATGCTTTGAACAACAACCGCCGGTCTGGATGCGGCAGTGCCGCTGCCACTGTTGAGGATTCGCCATTGGCTTTCCAAAGCTCTTTTGGCCGCCAGAATTTCAATAGCACCACCACCGCGGCCATCGAACAGACGGAACCGACGATATCGACCAGCCATGGGCCGTGAAAATTGGAAACGAGAAATTGCGGAATGGCGAACGAAACTCCCGCCGTCAACGCCGCGGGCCACACGCCGAGCATGCCGCGCCAGCCGGTCATGGCCCATACGACCCAGAACGGCACGATCAAAGAAAAGAATGGCAATTGCCGGCCCGCCATCGCCGAAAGTTGGTGAAGATCCAAACCGGTCACCCCGCTCAGGGCAATGATGGGGGTGCCGAGCGCGCCGTAGGCCACCGGCGCAGTGTTGGCAATGAGGGACAACCCGGAGGCCGTCAGCGGTTTGAACCCGAGTTGAATGAGAATCGCCGCCGTAATCGCCACTGGCGTTCCGAAACCGGCCGCTCCTTCGAAAAAGGCGCCGAAAGAAAAAGCGATGAGGATCACTTGAATGCGGGCGTCCGGCGCGATGCTGGCGAGCGTGCCGCGCAACACCGTGAACAAACCTTTCTCGACTGTGAGTTGATAGAGGAAGATGAGATTCAGAATGATCCAGCCGATGGGGAAAAGTCCGTAAGCGGCGCCATAGACCGTGGATCCGGCCGCGGCCGAGAGCGGCATTCCATAGACGAATAAGGCAATGGCCAGCGCCACGCCCAGTCCCAGGAGGGCCGAATAGTGAATGCGAATTTTGAGAATGGCGATGGAACCGAGGAGCACGACCACGGGCAATGCGGCCACCAGCGTGGAGAGGACAGCATTGTTGAGCGGATCATAGTGCTGGAGCCATTGCATGACGCCACGCTAAACGGGCGGTGGCAATCGACTCAAGATTTTTGCTTGGCCAATCGGAAGGGATGCGGCGCGCCGAAAGTTTTTCGAGTGATCCTCGGCCTCGGCAGTTGCAACAGGCACATCAATTGCCTAACTTCAGACATGCGCGCCGTTTTCTTTCTCTGGCTGAGTACCATTTGTTTACTCGCTTCCAGCAAAGATTCCGAATCGGCCGACCTGGTTTTTCACGGCATGTGCGATGCCTCGGCAGCGGTGGCGATTGATCATGAATTCTTCGCAGCGGCCAGCGACGAAGACAGCCGCATTCGAATTTATCGCCGGAGCGCGGGGGGGCCGCCCGTCGATGTGGTGGATTTGAGCCGCGTGCTCGATGTGACCGGTCGATTTCCCGAAACCGATTTGGAAGGGGCGGCTCGAGTGGGGGACCGGATTTATTGGATCACCTCGCATGCGCGGAATCGGGACGGCAAATTCCGCCCGAATCGTTATCGCTTTTTTGCCACCCGTTTGACGATGCAATCGGGAAAGCTCCAGGCGGCAATCGATGGCAAGGCGGACAAAAATCTCATCGATGATCTGGAAACTGATCCGTTGCTGGCTGGGTTTCATTTTCGATTGGCGTCGCAACGCGCGCCCCGCGATCGAGGCGGACTGAATATCGAAGGCTTGTGCGCGACGCCTGAAGGCCATTTGCTCATCGGTTTCCGCAATCCGGTGCCGGACAAGAAAGCGCTGCTGGTTCCGTTGTTGAATCCCGGGGAAGTGCTGCAAGGCCAAAAAGCCCGTTTCGGCAATGCGATCCTGCTCGACCTCGACGGGCGAGGCATCCGCGATATCGCTTATGCCGCCGGCAAATATTGGATTGTCGCAGGCGCTTACGACGGCGGAAGCAAAGAACGCGTTTACCAGTGGGACGGCGGACGGGCCACTCCCGAACTCATTCAGAAGGTAAAAGGATTCAATCCGGAAGCCATCGTGGTATTTCCAGACAAGCACGATATTCTCCTGCTGAGCGACGATGGAAATCGCCAGATTGGCGGAGTCGATTGCAAAGATGTGCCAAACGAAATGCTGCGTCAGTTCCGCGCCTTCTGGCTCGAACCCTGAACGTGAAAACCACTCCGATCGGTGAATATCTGATCCAGCGCCTCTACGCCAACGGCGTGCGCCACGTCTTCGGCGTGCCCGGCGATTACGTGCTCGGATTTTACGACCTGCTCGTGAACAGCCCGCTCCAGGTCATCAATACCTGCGACGAACAGGGCGCCGGTTTTGCCGCGGATGCCTACGCCCGCGTGCGCGGTCTGGGCGCGGTCTGCATCACCTATTGCGTGGGCGGATTGAAAGTTGCAAACACAACCGCGGAAGCTTTCGCCGAAAAAAGTCCGGTCGTCATCATCAGCGGCGCGCCCGGAATCAAGGAACGCGAAAAAAATCCTTTGCTCCATCACAAGGTGCGCGAGTTCGACACGCAAAAGAAAGTGTTCGAACACTTGACCGTCGCTTCCACCGTTCTGAGCGATCCGCAAACCGCCTTTCAGGAAATTGATCGCGTGCTGCTCGCGGCCCTCCGCTACAAACGCCCGGTTTATATCGAACTTCCCCGCGACCTCGTGAAAGTGGCGGGCATTCCCCATCATCAGCCGATCGAGTGGCGCGAATCGAGTGATCCCGACACCTTGTCGGCGGCCCTGGACGAGGCGGTGCAAAAAATCAATGCCGCCAAAAAGCCGGTGTTTCTTGCCGATGTCGAAGTCCATCGGTTCGGGCTTCAGGAAACGCTCCTGCAACTTTCAAAGAAAACGAAAATCCCGATCGCTTGCACTCTGCTCGGCAAATCGGTCATCGGCGAACAGTACAACGGTTACCTCGGAGTTTACGAAGGAGCCATGGGGCGCGAAGAAGTCCGGCGCTACGTCGAAAGCAGCGATTGCGTGATCATGCTCGGCGTGTTCATGACCGACATCAATCTCGGCATTTACACGGCACAGCTCGATCCCAGCCGTTCAATCTCCGTCAATAGCGAGAAATGCTCGATCGGCTACCACAATTTTGATGACGTGCGGTTCAAAGATTTTGTCTTTGGCCTCGCCCGGGCTCGATGGAAACGACGCGCCTTGCCGGCAATCCCGCGACCCAAAGCGTGGAAACCTTTTCTGGCCAGTCGCGGACGCACTCCGATCTCGGTGACACGTTTGTTCCAACGATTGAATTCGTTCTTAACCGAAAACACCGTGGTCGTGGCCGATGTGGGCGACGCCTTGTTTGGCGCTGCGGATTTGTTCATCCATCACCGCACGGAATTTCTCGGCCCGGCCTATTACGCTTCCATGGGTTTTGCCGTCCCTGCGGGGCTGGGCGCGCAAGCGGCGGATGCCAAATTGCGTCCGCTGGTGTTGGTCGGTGATGGCGCTTTTCAAATGACGGGAATGG
This sequence comes from Verrucomicrobiota bacterium, assembly GCA_040754135.1. GTDB lineage: Bacteria > Verrucomicrobiota > Verrucomicrobiia > Limisphaerales > SIBE01 > JBFMDG01. The sequence continues at coordinate 5,931 of JBFMDG010000216.1, read as the reverse complement.
AGTTGGCCACCGCGGTGCGGTATGGGTTGAATCCGATTGTCGTGGTGTTGAACAATCGCGGTTACGGCACGGAACGCCACATGCAAGACGGCTCCTACAATGATGTGTTGGAATGGCAATATCATCGGTTGCCCGAATTGCTCGGCGCCGGCCGCGGGTTTTTTGTGGAAACGGAGGAACAGCTCGATGACGCGTTGAATGCCGCCGCCAAGCACACGGAAAGTTATTGCATCTTGAATGTGCGATTGGAGCCGCTCGATCGCTCCCCCGCACTCGATCGCCTGGCGGCACGCCTGGCAAAGAATCTCGCCGGAGGAAAATAGTCCGCGGCCACCGGGCCGCTAAATCTTTTCTATTTCCCGCGAGCTTCCACCTTCAACTCTTCGTAGCAGCCTGACGTGAGTCGGCTCAAATATTTTCCGCGCGCAAGCCAATCAGTCACCCGTGCGCATTCCTAGGTGACAATGGCGCTGGCCGTAATTGGATCCGGCAAGCGCGGGACAAATTGCCAAGGGCGTCTCGACCAGAAACAAGTGATCGAACGCACATTCGATGCTACGCAGACCCCGAATTCCCCGTAGCAGCCTGACGTGAGTCGGCTCAAATATTTTCCGCGCGCAAGCCAATCATGTCACCCGTGCGTATTCCTACGTGAACAATGGCGCTGGCCGTAATTGGATCGGCAAGCGCGGGACAAATTGCCAAGTGCGTCTCGACCAGGAATAAATGATCGAACTCACATTCGATGCTACGCAGACCCCCAATTTCCCCGTAGCAGCCTGACGTGAGTCGGCTCTCACTTTTTCTGCGCGCAAGCCAAGCGATCGCCCCCGCGCATTCCCACGCGATCAATCGCGCTGCACGTAAAGGGATCCGGCAAGCACGCCCCCGATTGCCAAGAGATGCCTCGACCAGAAACAAATGATCGAACTCACATTCGATGCTACGAAAATGAGATTGGCGAGCGCGTAACCAATTGCCCATAACCGCCGATAAAAACCCTTCAACTCTTCAACCCTTCAACTCCTCGACCTCCAACCCACCGTTGACGCGCGGTTAATTTTTCCCGAGCATGAATCCATGCTGCCTCGGATTGTGAAGTTCAGTGCTTGCCTCGCGATTTTTTTTGTCTTGTGCGCGGGCCACTATGCTGAAGCCGCAACTGGTCCCGTCCTGCTTGATGATCGCTTTGAATTGCCGCCGGGGTTTCATGTTTATCGCGCGGCCAGTCCCGAGCTGACCGGGGGGAGTTACGATCTGGTTTTCGATGGAGAAGGGCGCCTTCTGGTTGGCGATGGCAACGCGATTCGCCGCTTGAAAGATACGGATAACGATGGGGTTTATGATCAATTCGAAGTCCTCGCCACGGGTTTGGGCTGGCGCGGTCCGCAGGGAATGCTCGTTTGGGGAGACCGCCTTTATGCGGTGGGTGGCGATGGCGTCCAGCTTTTTGAATCGTACCAATCTGGCCAGCTTGTGCACCGCGGCCGGCTGGGTGAGAAATTCAATACGGGCGGCGACCATGATCTGCACACGATTCTGCGCGGACACGATGGCTGGCTTTATTTGATGGCGGGGAATGGATCCGGGATTGAAGGCCGCAAGCACATCACGCGGACCAATTCTCCGATGCTCCGGGAACGGGAAGCTTCTGTCTTTCGATTTGATCGCGATGGAAGGCAATGGGAATGCCTCGCAGCCGGCGGGCGCAATCCGCCCAGCCTCGGAATGAATTATCTCGGGGAGTTGTTCAGTTTCGACAGCGACATGGAATGGCATGTCGGTTTGCCATGGTACAAGCCGGTGCGGTTAAGCCATTGGGCGATTGGATCGGATCAGGGATGGCAGGAAGTGGGAGCGTACCCGCCTTATTACATCGATTGCGTGTCGGACATTTTGCAGGTAGGACGCGGTTCACCGAACTGGGGAGTTTTTTACGAGCACGAGCAGTGGCCAGCGAGATATCGCGATGCCTTTTTGGTTTGCGATTACCGTTGGAAACGAGAATCCAATGATCAATACGCCACCTCCGGCCGGCTGGTCGCCTTTTTTCTGGAACGCGCCGGGGCGGGCTGGAAAGCCCAAATGGAACTGATGGCGCGTCCCAAGCCAGGCGCACGCGACGCGGACGATCGTCCGATTAACTTTGCGTTGGTCGATGTCGAAGTGGCGCCGGATGGCAGCGTGGTGATATCCGATCACAATCAGGGATTGTGGCGAATCTTTTATGATGCGGAGCAAAAGAACCCGCCAGTGCCGCCTATCGTTCCGGGGCGCTCCCCGCTTTCGCAAAAGAAATCGGAATGGCTCGAAGAGCTGCTTTATTTGCCTCAGTCCATGTCGGAATGGAGCCGGATTCGTGAGGAACAAATCCGCTCGAAATATGGAAATGAGCTTCGCGCAAAACTGCAGGAGATCGTCCTCGATGGCGACCTGCCTTTGCGCGAACGATTGCGCGCGGTGCAATTGATCGCGAGCGACCACGCTATTCTCGATGACGCCTGGCTGCGAAAAATGGCGAAAGACAAGCAAGCGGAAATTCGCGGTCAAACCGCTTGGCTGTTGGGATTGCGTGAAGGAGAGGCCAGCCTTTCGACGCTCCTGCTTTTGTTCGATGACGCCGATCCCTTTGTGCGCCGGCGCGCCGCGGAGAGTTTGAATCGGGTTGGGTCACCGCGGGTGATCGCCGCCTTGATCGATCATTTGGGCGATCCCAGCCGCTTGACTCGATTCCTGTCGATGAACGCATTGGCGCATTATCCGACGCGGGATTGGATCGAGCGTGCCGTTTGGAAATCGGACCCGCAAATTCGAATGCGAGCGTTGGTGGCCAGCCACATTCGGCAGGAACCCCCGGCGCCAGAACTGGTGCGGCGCGTGATTCTTTCATTGATCGAACAGGTTTTGCCATCGGCATCGGTTGAAGATCGGCTCGATCTGATGCGCGTGCTGAGTTTGTTCGAGAAAACCCTCGATGGCGATGCGGCTGTGAAAACCCAACTGACGAAATTCCTCCTCGACTCGTTTCCCTCTGAACACCGGGATGTTCGTTGGGAGCAAGCGCGCTTGCTGGGCCAATTCAAAGTGGAAAGCGCTTTTGGAAAACTGCTCGAGTGGTTGCGATCCGAAAAAGATCCAGTCACGCAATTTCATGTTGCCCAGGCGTTGGCCCGCTTGCCCGGAGGCTGGTCCGACGCGGAGGAACGGAGCGCGATCGATTGGATGCTCACCACCCAGACAGGATGGTTTGCCGAGTTCGAGAGCAAAGGGGTTGAATTCCCGCAATTCTGGGCGACGGCACTCTCAGAATTCGCGAAGCATCATTCGGCAGCGGTTTTGCAACGAGTCGATCAAATCGAGGTGACGAGCCTTTTGGGCAGTGCGCTGATCGATTTACTGGTGGAACGTGACCCATTCGGCCGGCAACTCATCGAGCTTTATCGAACTCGTGATCGTGCGGAAGCCCGAGCCAAAATCGGACTGGCCATGCGGCGTGTGCCGGATCGCAGCGTGAGCCAGTTTCTACGCCAGGAACTGATCCGTGTTAACGATCAGCATTTGCGGCATGCATTGCTGCAAGGTCTGTCCGCACAACCCAGCGAATCGGAAAACCTTCCGTTCTTAATGCAGGGATTCGGCGAAGGAAACCTCGACACGGCCCGGGCTTGTGGCGCCGCGCTGTTGCGCTATCGACCCGAAATGACGCCCGCGCTGGCGGATCTCTTTATGCAACGGCTGGTTGAAAATCCGCGCTTGTTCCACCTCAGCGAAAAGTTATTGGCCGCATCGAGCGGCAAACAGCGCCCCGGTTATCAGGCGGATATCGATATCCATCGGCGCGCGGAAGAACCGATACGCCAGAGCGCGATCGCCTTTTGGAAAAGCTGGTATGCAGAGCGGTTTGGCCACGAGTTTCTTGCCAAAACCAAACCGGCGCCGATGGAACGCAGTGACGAGGAAGTTTTCCGATTTATCTCGAGCGACGCTTCTCGAGGCGGAAACTCCTCGCGCGGCGCGGCAATTTACGAGCGTTTGCAATGTCATACCTGCCACGGGGGTGGGGCGGCGCCAGGGCGTGAAGGAAGGATTTTTGGTCCGGACCTGGCGGGTGTCACGCGCCGGCTGTCACGAACGGAATTGGCCGAAGCCCTGGCTTATCCCTCGAAACAGGTTGCCGACCGTTTCAAAGCTTTTGAATTGGAAAGGAAAAATGGATCGGTGTTGACCGGTTTCGTTACCGAACAGACGGAAGAAACGGTGACTTTTGCCGATCAGGAACAGGTGCATCGGATTGCGCGCTCGGAGATCGCGCGCCTGGCTGCTCAAAACCAATCGCTGATGCCCGAAAGGTTGCTGAACAGTTTGAGCGATGAGGAAATGCGCGATCTGCTGGCATTTCTCGAAAACATTGGAGTTCCGCCGCAAACGAACTGAGTTCGGAACGATCTCGTTACCCTCGCAATTCTTAACCTTGTGCCAAAACCCGAGTTTTGCCCCAACTGTGGCGCCGAAGTGCCGCCTGATGCGAAAGCGTGTCCGGAGTGCGGGTCGGACGAACAAACTGGGTGGTCCGATGAAGCCGAAGCGAGCCATTTGAATCTTCCCGACCAGGAATTTGATTATAACGAATTTGTCGAGCGCGAGTTCGGAACACGAAAGAAAAGGGTCCGTCCGGCTGGACTGCATTGGTTCTGGTGGGCCGTTGGAGTGGGCCTCCTTCTGGTCCTCCTGTTCATCTGGTTCTGAAATAAGCTCCCGCCTAATAAAGGTGAGATTGAAGTCCGCCCTGCAAGGGAAACTCCAGTTTCAACAGCCGGGCGGGTGAATCGAGACAAAGGGGGATTGGTGCGGAAATCGGCGTGGACAGCCGCAGTTTTTTGTGTGCGCTCGACGTAACTCTTTGTATTCTCGCACGCAAACCGATGACATACCGGAGAGCGGAAGCATTTTTGCGCGCGTCAAAGGCGCGGGTGTCTTCGGGTGTGGTACAAGCATCACGGTGGAGGTGAAGGTGTGATACACTGGCGAGAGCCTGATGAAACTAAAGGCAAGAAAATGATTGAACTGCATCCAGAAATACTGACGAAGGATGGGAAGCCGGAGTTTGTGGTGTTGCCGTTTGAAGAATTCATGCGCCTGCGGGAAGAACTGATGGCGTGCAACGGAGCAACGATTGTCCCTGACCCGCGCTATGGCGGTTTTTGGGAGAACCTTTCTGCCGCAGAACTGGCGCGGCGTCAGGGGGTCAAATCCGTCGAAAAGGTGGAGGATTTGTACGGTGGAGGAGATCCAGCGGACTGGGAGGGGTTCGAGGACGCCGTCGAGCAATGGCGGTCGGAACATCCGTTGACGTGAGAGCGAATGCTTCTCGACACCAACATCGTCTCCTACTTTTACCGCCGCGATACGCGGGCTGCGCTTTACGAGCGTCATTTGGTGGGGTAGCCGCGCTACGTCGCATTCGTGACACTGGGCGAGCTGTATCAGTGGCTTTTTCTGCGGGCATTCTCCGACGCAAACAAAAATCGCCTGCTGACGTACATTTCCGAGCACATCGTCGTGCCTTACGACGAGGCGCTGGCATGGAGATGGGCGCAGCTATCAGCCGAACGCCGCAAAGCCGGACTTCCGATGTCCATGGAAGATTCGTGGATTGCGGCGACTGCGCTTCGCCACAATTTGCCGCTGGTGACACATAATCCCAAGCATTTCAAAAATATTCCCCGGCTCGAAGTCATCAAGGAAAACCGCGAGCATGCCTGAACCCCGTGTCAATCTAGCCGCGATCGAGCCGCTGATCGCTCCCTGCGAAGAAGCGAACGAGCATTGCGTGAGGGAGTGAGGCGACCACCCCTCACAAGTCAAGAAGGGCCGGTAGCCCGCGTCTGTCTCCATCGTGCAGAACCTGCGTTTGCAGGTCAAAGCGTAGAG
>JBFMDG010000215.1:0-10314 GCA_040754135.1 Verrucomicrobiota bacterium | reverse complement strand
TTCGAGGCGCCCTCGCCTCGAAGCCAGGCGATTTTGACGCGAACGATTTTCAATGGAAGCGACAAGGAACAGAAAAAGTTTCCGGCAACGCGCTGCGTAGCAGCGAAGGGGAGCGCGCCCGCCCCGGGCGCACTTCGAGACGCCCTCGCCTCGAAGCCAGCCGGTTTTGAAGCGAACGATTTTCGATGGAAGCGACAAGGAACAAAAGAAGTTCCCGGTAACGCGCTGTGCAGCAGCGAAGGGGAGCGCGCCCCGCCTCGGGCGCACTTCGAGGCGCCCTCGCCTCGAAGCGAGGCGATTTTGAACCGAACGATTTTCAATGGAAGCGATCAGCAACAAAAAATGATTCCGTGGTACGCCAGAAATGTGCGGCGTGCAAAGCTGCGCTCCCAGCCGTCCGGCAGGCGCGATGGCGGAATCCGCGCTTGTCACGCCTGGCGCAACTCGCCATGATTTGGCCCGTGAGTGGTTTGGCACGAATCGTTGCGCTGTTGTTGCTGGCTGCCTGGCCAGTGGTGACATCGCATGCCTTGCTCGAACAGCTTGAGATCATTCATCAGGCTCATGAGGCTCACCCACATCACCATCACCATGCCGCGCACGATTCGCATGAGCACAATTCCGATAATCATCCATTCGCTGATGGAGATTATTTGCGCGGTTCAAGCGGTCTTTCGTTTTGGAAACCGGATGGCCCGGCTCAGGTATCGCCACCATCGGCCGCGCGGTTCGTTTCGGTAGAGAGCTGCGTCGAAACCGAAATCTCCAGGAGCGGACCTTCACCTCCAGGGACGGCGCCTCCTGAACTTTTGCATTCCTGGCAATTCTCACGTCGCGCGGCCCTTCCTGTGCGCGCTCCTTCGTTTCTCTCTTGAAGTCCCGAGCGGGACTCATTCGTCGTTGACCGACTGTTATCGGTGAACGGCCCTTCCTTTTTGTTGCCCCAAACCGCTCCGGGCAACGACCTTCGTGAAAAGTTATGAATAGGGCGGTGATACCTTTACCTTTATTTTATGCTGCAAAAAAATTTGCCCACGATTTGTTTGGCGGCGGTTGTGGCCGCTTTGCTGGGGATGGCTGCCGGATGCAGCGATTCAGTATCCACAAAAAGAGATCACGATCATGTTCAGGGGCCGCCTCACGGTGGCACGCCAGTGCTGATTGCCGAGCATAAGTTTCACCTCGAACTGGTGCGCGATCCTGCTTCCGGAGTGATGCAAGCCTACGTGCTCGATGATCACATGGAAGAATACGTCGCCGTCCCAGAAACGAACTTCACCCTGACGGCGAGCATTTCGGGTCGCACCGAAAAACTCGACCTCCTGCGTTTGCCCAATCCGGCCGACGGCAAATTGACGTCGGCTTCGTTTCTGTTCGAGGGGCGCGCCGAATGGGTGAAGGCGGCAACGAATTTCGACGGACTGATTTCGACGATCACGCTCAAAGGGCAAACCTACACGAACATCAGCTTCCCATTCCCCAAGGGAACGCATCACGTTCATTAATCAGAAATATGCGCGCTCCAAATCGCAATCTGGCTTCGGCCGCCATCATCGCACTTGTTGTGGTGGGTTGTCGGCCAGCCCATGACGGCCATGGTCACGATCACGGTCCCGACGGTGGCCACGAGCATGAGGAAAAGACCGCGCAGCTCACAGTCTGGACCGACCGTTACGAAATCTTTGCCGAGTACCAGGCGCCGGTCGTCAGCAAGCCTGCCCGGTTTATCACCCATGTCACCGATTTAGAGACGTGGAAACCACGGAGGGAAGGAATGGTGAAGTTTGTTCTGCGCCAGGGCGCCACCGTCTTCGAGCATCCGCAAGCCACCCCGCAGCGCGCGGGCATTTACATTCCAGCCATTACCTTCCCGAATTCTGGCGATTGGCAGGCGACATTGCTCATCCCCACCGGCAACACCAACGTCCCGGTCGATTTAGGCACGATCAAAGTCTATGCAGATGATCATTCGGCCGCGCATGCGGAATTCCCGGAGCCGCCCGAAGGGGTGAGTTTTCTCAAGGAACAGCAGTGGAAAATCCTCACCCGGACTGAACTGGTGAAGAAAAGAAAGTTGGTCGAGCGCGTGCAAGTGCCGGCGCAAGTGCGCGCCAAACCTGGCTTGAGCGCGTCGGTAGCGGCGCCATTGGCCGGGCATATGTCGGCCGTTTCTGGCAAAGAGTTTCCGCAGCCGGGAACCCGCGTTGCGGCGGGCGATACGCTGGCTATCTTGCAACCGCGTTTCTCGGACGCCGCCGCGCGCTTCATGGAAATCGAGGCTGAGTTTGGCCGTGCGGAAGCGGTCCTGAAGCAGGCGCAATCGGCATTCGAGCGCACGCAAAGGCTGGCCGCTCAGGACGCGAAATCGGAACGAGAAGTTCAAGAGGCCGAAGTCGCTCTCGCCACTGCCAAGGCGCGTTACACCGCTGCCGCCTCGCTGCGTTCCACCTACGCTGGAAAAACTCCTGGCGACCAGTCAAATGCTCCCGCCATTTCCGCCCTCGAGCTTCGTGCGCCCATCAGCGGTGTGATCACGACCGTCTCCGCCGGCATCGGCGAACCGGTGATGGCCGATCAGGTCGTTTTTACCATTTTGAACCCGGCATTGGTCTGGATCGAAGCGCGCGTTTCCGAACACATCGCGGGAAGACTGAGCAGCGCCAAGGATGCCCTGTGCGAACTTCCCGGCGACGAAACCCAAATCATCTCGATCAGCGCAGAGGGTGGACGCCTTGTCTTTGTCGGCCTTGAAATCGATGCGACCACGCGCACGCTGCCGCTCATTTACGAACTTCCCAATACGAACGCGCGGTTCCGAGTCGGACAGGCAGTCCGGTTGCATGTGGAAACGGCGCGAAGCGACGAAGCCCTTGCCATTCCGGACTCGGCGATTGTCGAAGAGGCCGGTCAACCCGTGGCTTTCGTTCAGATCAGCGGCGAAACCTTCGAGAAGCGCGAACTCAAGCTTGGTATTCGGGACGGCCCATTTGTCCAGATCCTCGAAGGCCTGAACGAAGGGGACCGCGCGGTCACTCACGGTGCTTACCCGATTCGCCTCTCGTCCATATCCGGGGTGATTCCGGCGCACGGCCATGCTCATTGAATAAACACTATGAAGGCAAAAACTACAGTCATCATCTCTGGGGTGTCGGCGTTGTATGCATTGTCAGCGCTGGGAGCCCTCGATACCAACCGAATTGAAACCATCACCGGACTGAAAGGAACCTGGATCCCTTCCGAAGGCGTATTTAAAGTCACCGCCCCGCGGAACGATTTGCCTGTTTCAGTGGATGGTTGGAAAATGCCTCCTTTCATGGGTCTCACGAGTTGGGCTGGATTCATTGAAGGCAAGCGAGCGGAAGCCATGGTAGCCGGCGATCTGGTATTGTTCGAGGATGAGGTCAATCCGGTCATGAGCGCGCTCTTCGAGCACGGCCTCGGCGTGACCGCGTTACACAACCATTTCTTCTTCGATGAGCCCAAGGTCTATTTCATGCACATCGGCGCCGAAGGCACGGTCGAGCAACTGGCAACAGGGGTGAAAGCTGCGCTGGCGAGACAAAAGGAAATCCGCGCGCGACAGGCGCAACCGGCCCGCGTTTTTGATAGGGCTTTCGCTCCGAACGCGCAATCAATCACCGGTGAATTCATCGAGAACATTCTTGGTGTCAAAGGCCAGGCGAACAATGGAATGTTTAAAGTCGTTCTCGGTCGAGAAACGAGGATGCCTTGCGGCTGCGCGATGACCAAAGAGATGGGGGTAAACACATGGGCTGCATTTGGGGGCATCGATGAAAACGCGGTTGTGGCTGGCGACTTTGCCGTAACAGAGGACGAATTGCAGCCGGTTCTAAAAAGCCTGCGTGCCGAAGGCATCAACATTGTGGCGATCCACCACCACATGACGCATGAAGAGCCACGCATTCTTTTTCTACACTATTGGGGGAAAGGCTCGGCAAAAGCGCTCGCACAAAGTCTCGAGAGAACATTGCGAGTGCAACGCGCCGTGCAAGGAAAACGCTGATCAAGCCAATCTCGTGAAATTGCACCACAAGTTCAGAATTTCCGCGCGGTTAATCCGGGCTTCGATCTTTTTGGTCGAGGCAACCAGTGAGGTGACCCCACCTGATTACGGCGCTGTATGAAGCGTTGCTCCTTAGCATTTTTTGCGGGCGGGCTTCTGGTGGGTTCAGCGCCACAAGTTCTTGCACCGCCGCCACTCATAACGGGCGATGTTCCTACGGCGCCGCAAGGCGGGTTCGAGTGGTATCTTGGATTTCGTTACCAGGACACGGGCAGCATTGAACGCCGTTTGCCGCACAGCGAGGTGGTCTATGGCCTCACGGATCGTTGGGAACTTTCTGTCGAGTCGCCTTACCTCGAACATGAAAACGAACATGGGTTTGGCGACCTCACTCTGGCAACCAAATGGGTAGCGCTCACCGAGACTCAGATTCGTCCTGCCTTCGGAATGAGCTACGAAATCAAACTAGATAATGGCGACGCGGAGCGCGGCCTGGGTAGTGGAGGCTACGAGCACGATCTCCGCGTGCGCGCTCAGAAAACCTTGGGCTGGTTTACGCCAATTGTGAACGTCGGCTATGTGATCATGCCGGACGGGAGAATTGGTGGAATCGCGCAGCGACGCGAGAACGTTTGGCGCACCAGCTTTGCGCAGGAATGGCAGGTGGCAAAAGCGACAAAGCTTCTGAGTGAAATCTATTGGCGCACTGAAGATGCGGCAGGAGGCGCGGATCGGTTGGCTTGGAACGCTGGTTTCAAGCACAAGTTGCGCGACAACCTCACCTTTCATGCTGCGATCGGGAAGACCCTCCGGGAAAACAATCGCGGCGGACCAGAGTTGCGCGTCTATGCAGGAGTAAAGTGGGAGTTCGAAGCTCCATGGAAACGAAAGGACCATCCATGAAATGGATCACCCGTGAAAAAGTAAAAGTGGACCGTGTCGCCTGTCCCTGGCTTATCAAGAGATTTATCGACCCTGAAGCGCAGTTCTTTTTTTTCCCGGCAAATCAAGTCGAAAACAAAGCGCTTGAACTGGGTGCCACTCCTTTTGACATCGAGGGATGCGAACTCGGCCATCACGGAGAAGATGTGTCATTCAACTCGATTCTCAAAAAGTATGCGCTCACCGATCCGGCGCTCGTGTTGCTGGGAGAGATCGTGCGCGCTGCCGATTCGACTCCGACGAACCCGCACCCGGCGGGAGAGGGCTTGCGCTGGGTAGCGTTTGGCTTTAGCGCATCGGGCTGGAGCGACCCCGAGATTCTGGAGCGCGAGTTCATTGTCTATGACGCGCTTTACGCCGAATGCAAAAGGCGCCTTGGCCTCATCGCGCCAGCGTGAACTGCATCCATCCATGCCTAACGCTCTTGTGGATAAACCAAAAAGTGAACAACAGGCTGAAGGATTAATGCCTCATGCAAATGAGGAGCGGCTCAGGGGCGGACGCCTCCTTTTTCCAATGCGGTTGTTGCCGCAGAATCTTTGGAGTGGGGTCTCGAACTGCATCAGGGGTCGCGTTCATCTGTCTCAAGGATGCGCCTCCCCGAGTGAAAAGTTCTCGCCATGAACAAACTCATCCAATGGTCGATCGAGAATCGCGTCCTCGTTTTAGTGGCTGCGCTCCTGTTGACAGTGTTCGGGATTTACACGGCCACGCGCATGCCGGTCGATGTCTTCCCGGATTTAACCGCGCCCACGGTCACGGTCATTACCGAAGCGCATGGCATGGCGCCGACGGAAGTCGAAAGCCAGGTCACGTTTCCCATCGAAGCCGCGGTCAATGGGGCATCCGGCGTCCGGCGCGTCCGTTCCGCGACCTCTGTAGGTATTTCCGTCGTGTGGGTGGAATTCGAATGGGGCACGGATATTCAGAACGCACGGCAGATCGTCAACGAAAAGATCGGCACCGTGACCGGCAGCCTGCCGCCCGAAGTCGAACGCCCGGTGCTCGCGCCGCAATCCTCGATCATGGGCGAAATTCTTTTCCTTGCGCTTGCTTCCGACGAGCATTCACCTGCGGAAATCCGAACTTACGCCGAAACGGTCATTCGCCGCCGTTTGCTCGCTGTGCCCGGCGTTTCTCAAGTGACGCCGATCGGCGGCGCGGAAAAACAATTTCAGGCGGTCATCGAACCCGATGCGCTCCTCACGCATGGCGTGACGCTCAATCAAATCGTGCGCGCACTGGAAGAAGGCAATGAAAACATCTCCGCCGGGGTCATCAACGCGCGCGGCCAGGAATGGCTCGTCACCGGCGTCGGCCGAATCCGCAATCTCAACGATATCGCCTCGACCGTTGTCGCTGCCCGGAACGGTGTGCCGACGCTTGTCGGCGACCTGGGGAGCGTCACGGTGGGCGAGGCCCTGAAGCGAGGGGAAGGTTCGGCCATGGGAAAACCGGCGGTGATTCTGGGCATCCAGAAACAACCTGGCGCGAATACTCTCGAACTCACCAGCCGCCTCGATTCCGTTCTCGCAGAGATTCAGGCCAAATTGCCCGCGGGAATGAAACTCAAGACGGACATATTCCGCCAGGCCGATTTCATCCAGATCTCTGTTCGCAATGTGCAACGTGCGCTCCTCGAAGGGGTCGTTCTCGTGACTTTGGTTGTCCTCTTGTTCCTCGCCAATCTCCGCGCCACGCTCATCACGCTCACCGCCATTCCCCTCTCGCTCGTGACCGCGGTGCTCGCCTTGCAATGGCTCGGCGCCTCCATCAACACAATGACTCTCGGTGGCATGGCCATCGCCATCGGCGCGTTGGTGGACGACGCGGTCATCGATGTAGAAAATGTCTTTCGGCGTCTGCGGGAAAACCTTCAAAAGCCCGAAGGGCTCCGCCGTCCCGCGCTACAAGTCGTTTTCGAAGCAAGCGTGGAAATCCGGAGTTCCATCGTTTTTGCCACGCTCATTATCGCGCTGGTCTTCACTCCAATCTTTTTTCTCGGGGGGGTTGAAGGCCGGCTTTTGCAGCCGCTGGGGTTTGCTTATTTAGTCGCGTTGTTTGCATCGCTAATGGTTGCCGTCACGGTGACCCCGGTTCTTTGTTATTTCATGCTGCCCTCGAGCCAAGCCGTGCGCGCCGCGCAAGAGCCAAAGTTCGCGCATTGGTTGAAGGCCCGCTTCGAGCCTCTCCTTGAAAAAGCGCTGCAGCATCCATGGCTTTTTACGGCGCCGGCGGTCGCGCTTCTCATCCTCGCGCTGATTTCAACCGCGTTCATGGGCCGCGCTTTCCTTCCCGAATTTAACGAAGGCTCCCTCACCATCAGCGCCGTCACTTTGCCGGGAACTTCCCTCGCCGAATCGGACGAGCTTGGGCGCCTTGTGGAAGAAACCCTCTTGACCTTTCCCGAAGTCGTTTCCGTCGCGCGGCGCACGGGGCGCGCGGAGCTCGATGAGCACGCGCAAGGGGTCGAATCGGCGGAGATCGATGTGTCGATCAAAATGAAGGAGCGGAGCAAAGACGAATTTCTCGACGCGCTCCGAAGCGCGCTTTCACAAGTCCCGGGCCTGAATATCACTATTGGCCAGCCGATTTCTCATCGGATCGATCACATGCTTTCCGGAACGAGGGCGAATATCGCGGTGAAGATTTTCGGTCCGGATCTTTATCAGCTCCGGCCGCTCGCCGAAACGGCGCGCGCCGCCATGCAAGGCGTGGCCGGAGTGGTGGACCTGTCCGTCGAGCAGCAAACGGAAATTCCCGTGCTGAACGTGAATTTTCGCCGGGAGGAAATGGCCCGGCACGGCCTCACGATTCGTGACGTGGCCCAAACGCTGGAGGCAGGGCTGCAAGGCGTGAAAGCGTCGCGTGTCCTCGATGGCCAATCTTCCTACGATCTCGTCGTGCGCATTGCCGGCCGTGAGCCCTGGGACTTGGAAACCATCGGCTCACTGCTCGTGGACACGCCCTCCGGCGCGAAAGTGCCTCTGCATGCGCTGGCCAAAATCCGAAAAGACACCGGGCCAAACCAGGTCCTGCGCGAACAGGTCGAGCGCAAAATTGTCGTGCAATGCAATGTCGCTGGACGCGACGTGACCGGCGTGGTCAAGGACATCCAAAAGCGGGTGAATCCAATGATCGCGGCTGCTCCGGGCTATCGTGTGGAATACTCGGGCCAGTTCGAGAGCGCAGCTCAGGCGAGCCGCATCCTCGCGCTCGTCGGGATTGCGGTTGTGATTGGCATCGGTTTTCTGCTTCATCTTGCCTTTGGCTCTGCTCGCGACGCTGTGCTCGTCATGCTCAATTTGCCGCTCGCGCTCATTGGCGGCGTCCTCGGCGTTTTCGCCAGCGGCGGTGTTTTGAGTGTCGCCTCGCTCATTGGGTTTATCACCGTATTTGGAATCGCCACGCGCAACGGCATCATGCTCGTCTCGCATATCCGGCATTTGCAGGAGGAGGAAGGCGTCACCGATTTTCGCGAAGCGGTCCGGCGCGGCGCGTTGGAACGGCTCGTTCCCATTTTGATGACGGCGTTGGCCGCTGGGCTGGCGCTGATTCCCCTGGCGTTTGGCGGAGACAAACCTGGCAACGAAATCCAAACGCCCATGGCCATCGTCATTTTGTTCGGACTTCTCACTTCGATGCTGTTGAACATGCTGATTGTTCCGGCTCTTTATTTACGTTTCGGCCGGCCGGCACGACCATGAGTCCGAACCATCCACCCCGCATTTCGTTTTGGTGCCATCCCGCGACGACCACCTCGTTTAATCGCACGGCTTACACATCAAGGTCATCAACATGCGCGTGCAACGCGGCGATCCAGTGCTTTTGATTCCTTCAAATCAGAAAAATCGTGCTCTGAACCATGCCTATGAAACAACTTTTCTGCCTGGCGAAAATCGTCGTCCTTCTTGTTTGCAGTTCCAGTTCCATCCCGGCAGGCCAGCCGGCCACGCCGCCCATCGAGGCGCTCACGCTCGATCAGGCCCTCGCATTGGCGGAACGTCAGCACCCCGAATTGGCCGAAGCCAAAGCGCTCATCGACGCCGCCGAAGGACGCGTCACCCAGGCAGGGTTGTTTCCGAATCCGGAGGCGATCGCCCGCATGGAATCGGCGCCATTGACCGGCCGCACCGCTCGCGAGGCGGAATATCTCGCCGGCGTTTCACAACCCATTCCGCTTGGCGGCCGTCTCGGCAAAGGGCGCCAGGCCGAGCAACTCGATCGCGACCGGCGCATCCGCGAACTCGAGGTGCGACGGCGGAATCTTCAGAAACGGATTCGCAACGCTTTCGCCACCGCGCTTTATCAAACGCAAGCCCACCAAATGCAGGGAAAGATCACGACCAGCCTCGAAAAGTCTGTCGCCACAACAAAGGCTCGCGTGGAAGCCGGCGATTTATGGAAAGAAGAATTGGCCCGCGCTGAAATGGAACTGCTCCGCGCGCAGGTGGAATCGAAACGCAGTGCCGCCATGCATGAGCAGGCAATGAGAGCATTGAAAGCGGCCATTGGAAATCCTGATTTGCCGGTGAAATCTCTTGCGGGAACTCTCGAAGCGGCCTTCGAGCTCTCCGCTTTGGAGACTTTCACGGCGAACCTGTCGAACAGTCCCGAAATGCTTTTGGCTGGCGCCGAAGTGCGGTGGCGCGAGGCGCTCCTCGATCTCGCAAAAGCGGAACGAGTGCCGGAATTGCGCGTCGAAGCACTCTACCGCCGCCTGGAAGCCTCGAAAGAAAACGCCATCGACATCGGTGTGACCATTCCGATTCCACTTTTCGACCGCGGACAAGGCCGCATGCGCGAAGCCCGCGCCGAACTCTCCGCGGCCGAAGCCCGTGCTCGATCCACGGAAAACGCCTTGAACGTTCGCTTTCAAGAAATGCGGGATCAATTCGCCACCGCGCTGGCCAACAGCCGCATCTTGAGAACCGAAGTGCTTCCGCGCGTTGACAGCGTGCTGAAAGCCAGCGAAGCCCGCTTCGAAGCTGGCGATATCAGTTTGGCTGAGCTTTTGCCGGTGCGCCGCGACTGGGCGGCCGTGCAATTGACCTACCTCGAATCCTTGCGCGATGTCATGCAAGCCTGGGCCGATCTTTCGGCGTTTCTGCAGAAGCCTTGATCTGCAAAACCTCCATGCCGTGCGGAGCTGCTTTGTTTCGGTCGAGCAACCGCTGCTTCACACGAACCAGGCAGATCAGGCGCGCGGCGGATGCTCCGGCGGGCCGCCAGACGACGATGGGAAAAGCAACCGGGTCGCTCCCCTCCCGAGCACGTTCCCAATGACCATGCCGAGAATGCTCAAGAGGATGAGAGACCAAAGCCCATCGAAGCCGGCCAAGTGTCCT
>JBFMDG010000214.1:0-10318 GCA_040754135.1 Verrucomicrobiota bacterium | reverse complement strand
CGTTGCTCCCAGGCATTGTCCGACGCTGCTGGCGCGACAGATTTTTTTGTTAGCACTGTGGCCACCCATGCCTGGTTTTCCACATACCAATGGACCGTTTCGCGCAAGGCGGATTTGAAATCGTGCTGTGGATGCCATCCCAATTCCGCTCGAATTTTGGAAGCATCCAGAGCATAGCGGCGATCGTGGCCGGGCCGATCTTCAACAAATTGAATCAGCGATTTCGCGCTGCCGGAAGGATGAGGCGCGAGTTCATCGACCAGTTCACAAAGCATTTCCACCAAACGCAGATTGGGCAGTTCATTTTCGGCGCCGATGTTATACGCTTCGCCAATGCGGCCGCGGGTTAAGACTTGCCACAAAGCTTCGGTGTGATCCCGCACGAAGAGCCAGTCACGCACTTGCTGCCCGTCGCCATAGACGGGAATTGGTTTTCGATCGAGGGCGCTTTGAATCACCACCGGGATGAGCTTTTCCGGAAATTGGCGCGGACCGAAATTGTTCGAGCAATTGGTGATGAGGGTGGGAAGCCCGAAAGTTCTGGCCCAGGCGCGCACAAAAAAATCACTCGAAGCTTTGCTGGCGGCGTACGGTGAATTTGGCGCGTAGGGGGATGTTTCAGATGATTTTCCAGTGGGCCCAAGACTGCCATAGACCTCATCGGTGGAAACATGCAGGAACCGGTGCCGCGAACCTTTCTGACAATCGGGCCAGAGCGCGCGGCAGGATTCGAGCAGATGAAACGTTCCGAGAACATTGGTTTCCACAAAGGGAGCGGGGCCTGTGATCGAGCGGTCCACGTGTGATTCCGCTGCCAGATGGATTACGTGCGTAATGTCATGCCGGCGCAAGACGCCCAACACGTCGGAGTAATTGCGGAGATCGATTTGTTCGAAAACATATTTGGGATGGGAGCGGAATTCGGAAATATTTTCGGCTTGGCCTGCGTAAGTGAGGGCGTCGAGATTCACCAGTCGCGAAATCTCGCGGCGATCCATGATATGCGAGATCAGATTGGATCCGATGAAGCCTGCGCCGCCGGTCACGAGGAGATTCATTCAAGCCTCCCCAATGAAATTGTTTGAGTCGGTCGCGTCACGCATGTCTCCGTTCGGTTGGTTCGAAATCTCACGCCCGAATGAAATCAAATGTTTCGCGACAAAAGCCAATCCAAATCTCTTGATACCTGATCCGGATCCATCGATGCGAGTGCGGCCGGTTTCACAGGGTGCGCATGCAAAGCCTGTGATTAAGGATCGATCTTCGTCGAGCGTCCTACCTCTTGCTCACGGGAAGTTCGAAACTTCGGCAGAATGGGGCGCGACCGTAGTGGATCGGCTACGGGTTTTGCGGTGGAGCCGATGGAGTTGCCGGTGCTGGCTCTTGCGAATCTGAACCCTTAATTTTTTCGGCTTCTGCTGGTCGAGTGGGAGCGGACCATTTGCGCATTTGTTTTTTCTCGATGAGATCCAGTTCCTGCCCGAGATGGTTGAGAGTTGCGGCATTGTGAATCACCAGCGCCAGCACGAGCACGAGAAAAACCAAAACGGCCAGAATGGCAAAGCCGCCATTCTGGGCGCGCTTCCCCGGTTTCCTGCCGCCGGATATTCGAGGGATATTCATTCCGTCAATTTCGAATCGCGCGTGACCGCGAGAAAGCTGAAGAGCGGCGGGACACGTACAATTCTTTTGCGGCTTTGCATCTCAATCTCCCAAGACCAGCCCTGCACGAACTGGCGGCGATCCGCGATCATGCGCGACGACTTTACGCGCGATAACAGCGGGCGCCACGATTGTTCTCCTTCCTTACGCCAAACAATGCCGGCGCCGAAATGGTAAACGATCAAGCCTTCGGTCGTCTCGATTTCGAAGAAGTTCCGTCCATCCAATTCCACTTCTTTAGGTGGTTGGGCTGCGGATCGGATATCTGCCCGCCAACGTTCACCGGCGCGGGTTGCCTGAATGATATCGGAGGCGTTCCGGTCCAGATCTCGCGAGATATCGAGGCACTTGGAAAATGCGGCCATGGCCATTCCCATGACGACTGCGAACAAGATGATGTAAATCATCATTTCTACCAGGAGGTATCCGGCGACATTTTGGATTCTTCGAGTTCTGGATGGGCAATCAATCTTCATGGGTTTAGCGGCATTTCGCGTTGCAGCGGCGAGCCATTGCCAGCGGCAGCGGGGATCCACTGCAGCCGCAGGTGAGTTTGGTTCACCGTTAATAGAAATTGTCCCGGAGGCAAGCTCCGGACCGCGGCGGACCGGATTGCGTAGGCGTGTGTGCCGGGCCGAAACGCTTTCCATTCGCCGGCCGCGAGCATTTCCATTTCGCCGTCGAGGATTTCCATGACCACCGATCGTGTGTAGTGGAGCTTGCAAAGGCGTTGTTCGATTCGGAAACCGAAGGCCAAGGGAAAGAGCACAGCCGCGAGCAGCGCGATGGCGACGATCAACTCAAGGCTGATGAAACCGCCGGAACGGCCCTTTGGCACAGGCAACGTTTGTGATCGCTTCACCATAAGACCCCCAAGTTGATAATGCTGACCAAGGCATGAAAAAACGCTGCCGCCACCAGGGCAACCATGACGCCGTTCAAAATCACAAGCGCGGTTGTGAGCCCTTGTGAAAAGGCCTGCTGCTGTTGAAACGCGCGCGCATCCAGGCTTTCCATCCATCCCGACAGCGCCTGGCAAAACCGTCCTGGCTGATGCATGGCGTTGCGTAGGCGCCAGGCAAGTTCCGGCGAGCGTTCCAGCTTTCGCAAAGCTTGCGACAGCGGTTCTCCATTGCTGAGCGCAGCGGCAACACGTTCCGCTCTCTGCCGGAAAATGCGATTGGCTGTGCTTTGGGCGGCCAATGGGAGCGCCTTGCCTTCCGGGACTCCGCTGTCCAACAGGAGCGAAAGCATCGACACAAAATCGCGCTGCAGCCGTTTTCGTTTCCAAGGGATTTGGTAAAGAATCCAGTCGCTGATGGGCCATCCAATACCGGCTTGCAACCAGGCGATGAAGCGCGGTCCGCCCAGATACGCGACAAAACCGATGTAAAAAACCGCCGCCACGATCAGTTGGAAAATGCAGAGCGCCTGCCAGCCGGCGATAAAGTGAAGCGGCATTTCGATCCCTTCTTCGAAACTGGCGAAAAGCATTTCCAATTTGGGCAACACAAAAACCGAAATTATAAGGAACAGCACCGGCGCCACCGGCAGGAGCACGAAGGCGAGGATCATGAAATAATTCACGGCGCTGCTCGTGGCGGATATGGCATCGGTCAGGAGTTTGCGCGCCGCGGGAAACACCGGACGCAAGTCGCCGATTTCTTCGCCCACTCGAATCATGGCTTGAATGTTGGGAGGCAGGAAAGCGGGAACATGCTGCAGCGCCTGGCTTAAGCTTCGGCCGTTTTCCACGTGCGCGGCCACGAGTTGAAACCGCGCGCCCAAATCGCGGTCACGTGTTTGCGCCATGCCAACCAGAGCCTGCTCGGAGGTGCGCCCCTGTTTCAAATTGATTTCAAGCAAATCGAGAAAAAACTGCGCGCGTTCATTGCGTCGCAGCGGCATGCTCAGGCCCAAATAGACTAAAAAGAAAAACAGTCCGGCGGGAACAAACCAGGCGGTGAGCCAAAGGAAATGGCGCGTGAACTCTTCCAGCATTTAAGGCCCTCCCAATTGGTCCAGCACGCCACCGGCAGAAAGGGTCGATTGCACGATCAATCGCAACACGGGAAAGAATTGGCTCACGATCAGCCCGCCAATGAACAGGATCGAAACCGGGAGCGCGGCATAGAGGAGGACATCGGCTCGGGCCGAGGCGCGCGTGCGGTAGAGTTCCGCCGCCTGCCGAAATCCTTCCGCTAAATCTTCGGCGCTGTTTTTCAGCAGCCAAAAAAAGAGCGGCGGCAATACCCGGCCCTGGGCGGGCAACCTGGCTTGTCCTTCCGCGATGCGTGCTTCCCAATCGACCAGGTCCTGTCCGGCCGGTGATTTGGATTCCATGCTGCGAACAAGCGCGAGCGCTTCCGGCAGCGGTGTGCCACTTCGCAACAGCAAATGCATGGCGCCGGCTAATTGCGACAGGTTGGCTTCGCGAAATCCCGGCAGGATCCACCGCAAGCGGCGTCGAAGCGCCGGAATCGTGAGTCCCGCGACAATCGCCACCAAGCCGAGCCCCAGCATGATGACGGGCGTCCAGAGCACGACCGGAATGGATTCCGCCATCGGCCTGCCGGTGAACGAATCGAAATCGAAAGCCGCTGCAGCCTCGCCTGGAAGCAGCATGGCGAGGAAAGTCAGCAGAATCGACAAGCCGAGGGCGGCAATCAACAGCAACATCGGATATACCATCAATCCTTTCAGGCGCGTCCAGGTGAGATGCGCTTTTTGATAATAATCCGCGAGCAACGTCAGCACGCCGGGCAAGTCGTTACTATGCATGCCCACGAGCAGCATGCGGCGGTACAACTCCGGCAGTTGCCGCTCGGCCAAGGCGTCGCGCAACGGAGTGCCGGCAGCCAATTGAATTGCCAATCGTTCGAGTTCGCGGCGCAATTTGCCGCGTGCCATGTGCGAAGCGAGTTGCCGCAAACATCCTTCCAGCGGCAGGCCGGCTTTGAGCATTGTCGCCAGTTGCTGATTCGTAAATGCCAGTTGCTCGTTGTTCATCTTGCGCCCGTCAAGCGGGCCGATCATCAGACAATAATCCGCCTTTAGCCTCACGAGCAAAGAGTGAATACACCGTCAGCTGAAGGAGAGGACCGTGTTTCATCGCGCGTTCGTCCAGACTCGACAGGAGCGTTGCAGAGGGCAACAGCATCAAGGCAGGACATTTCAAGCGCGGGTCGGCGCTGCGGAGCGCTTGCGCTGCCACCATTTCCGTTTGCCTTCCGTCAATCCGAGCGGAACAAAAATCTGTGAAGCGGTTGTTCGTAATTCATCGCGCAGTTGGCTGATGGCCCGCGCACACGCGCCGCTATTCACAATGATCAGTGCAACCAGCCATCCCACAAAAGCGATGCCGACAATCGCTCCGGAACGCATTCCCCGTCCGCCGGTGACCATGGCAAACATGGCGGTGAATCCAAGGACGACAGGAATGGGCAGCACCAGCGCGTAAAAGAGAGTGCGTCGCACCGCTTGAAACGCCGTGCGGCAGGAGAGCCCGAACCAGAGCCCGATCCACGCGATCGAATACATTTCTCCGAGCTGCACCAAAAGAAAGAAGAGCAAACAAACCAGAGTTCCGAGTCGTTCCATCCATTCCAGATTAAACCAGGCCGAAAACAACAATAAGAAATCGATCACCACCACGAGCAATGTCGGACCAAAAAACTGTCGCTTCAGCGCCAGCATGCGTCCACGAATAAGCTGGTCTTCGCCTAAGGGAGTCGTCAGGAGCAACTCCAAAACGCCGGTGCGCCTGTCTTCGGCAAAAACGCGGGCGGCTTGCACGGCCAGTTCAAATTTCAACGCGTAGTGAATCCCAATGCAACAGGCAGCGAACAACGGAATCCACGCTTCCGCCGGCGTAAATGCAAAAATAGCAATCGCGGATACGGCCAGGACGACATAAAAGCTCCAAAAAACCACGAGCAACCGATGGCCGCGTTCACTCAACCAAAGCGCCGGATCAAATTTGCGATCGGGATCTTTGGGCGGTTGGCGCAATCGTTCCCAGCGTTCGGCCAATCCTCGAACCCAATTCGAAAGCAGATTCGGCCGAACCGACTTTTCCTGCCAGGTGCGTGTAATGATCAGGCTTGCCAGCGCCAGAAATATCCAGGCACTGAGGTGGGTCACGAAGAATGACCGCCAGAGATTTGCCCCCGGTGTCCACGTGTTCGACGGGCCGAGGGCGGCCAAAAATGCCCCTGCCGGACTGAGCGCGAGATAGGCTGGATCGATCGTGGGTGCTCCGCGGGTCGCCATATTCATCCATCCCAATGCCGGCAGCCCGAAAGCCAGCAGTACGATAATCAACATGCCCAATGCACCCGCCTTCTGACCGTTTTTGCAGAATGAGGAAACGAACATGCCGACGCTCAACGCAAAGAAAAGCGTGTTCATCAGCACCGGCATCATGCGGAGGTAATCGGCCAAGGTGACACCGCCGAGAACAAAAGCCACGGCGGGCGCCGGCAAAGCGGCCCACACACAGAAAAGCACGTTTAAAGATCTCGAGATCAGCTTTCCCAAAACCACGTCATACCCCTTCAGGTCGGTCAAAAAAAGCAGCCCGATTGTTCCTTCGCGCTTTTCCTCGCTTAATGCGTCGGCGGTGACGAACACTCCATCGAGCAGCACGTAGATATATCCGAGCGATGACAAGAGGATGAACAGATTTTGACCGGCGCTGTTGGGGGTGAAGAGCCCGCCCCAACCGGCATAAAGCAAGCCAAGGCTCAGGAACAACACCGTGGCCGCGGCCAGGCAGCGCCGGTAATAGGTCATCGGTTTGCGCGAAGTGCGCCGCAATTCGCGATGGATGACAGGCACAAAATTCATAAGCTCCTCGCCAATGCAATGAGAATGAGGGTCAAAGTGGCCACACTGTTGCCAATCCCGACCATGCCCAATCCCAAGCCCCAATAGAGATAACGCCGCGCTGGATTCCATTTGATCCCGCCGGGTCTCCGGGCCTGATTGTGCAGGACCAGCGCGGTCAGCAAGCCAAAGCAGACCAGAACGGTCACAACGCCTCTTTCCTGGAACAGGGCGAAAAAGCCACATCCGAACACGAAGGCAATGGCCCAGCAGATGCCGAGCGGAACGGCGCTCCAATCTTCGCCGGTTTCATTCCGGATCGAGCGATGCAACCGCACCGCCTGAAAGGCGAGCGCCACGCCCAGGAGCGGAACGAAGCCGATCAACCCGAAGACAAAACAGCGCAGCGAGCGCTCGATCACGCGCACTTTATCCGGGTAATCGAAGAGTTGCCCGCCCTGGGCTTCGACCGCGAGGGCTTCGGCCGGGCTCAAAGCGTAATGCGGTGAAATCATCGGGGCGGGCGCGGCGGAACTGGCAGGGGCATTCATGGTTTTTCCAAGGGCATAGTGCCGAGTCGAAAAATGGCCTGCATCATAGCGCAGGTCACCACCGCCACGACAATCCCATTCAACACGACGAGCAGCGTGGTGAAAGATTGAGCGGCCGTTTGTTCCTCTTGAAATGCTTTGGCATCGAGAGCATCGCGCCATCCGGAAAGCGCTTGGTAAAACCCACGATCGGAAAGCGCGCCCATCTGCAAGCGCCATTGGAATTCTCCCGTGCTATCGAGAACACGCACCGCTTCCGGCAAGGGCACGCCTTCTTCCAGTTGCGCTTCGGCTTTGGCGGCGCGCCGGATGAAAATGCGGTTGGCCGTGCTCGAGGCGGCCAGGCGCAGCGCACGATGCTCAGCGATGCCGGCATCGAGCAATAATCCAAGCATGGCCGTGAAATCGCGCTGGAGCCGCTTGCGCTTCCAGGGGATGCGCAAGGCCAGCCAATCGAAGAGCGGATACCACCCGTCCTGCACCCAGCGTTCGAAGCGAGATCCTCCCAATTGACAAAGCACGATCGCATACAAAATCAAAACGACGGCGCATTGCAGCATGAAAAGCCCGGTTCCGCTTTCAATCAACCATTCCGTAAATGACGGGAGCTTCACTCCAAACCCGGAAAAGATTTCGCCGAATACGGGAAAGATCCGGCGCATCATGATGGGAAAAGTGCAAACCACAATCGGGTTCAAAACGAACAGAATGATAATCTGATAATTGACCGCGCCGCGCATTTGCGAAAGAGCGTCGCGAGTCAGATGCCGGGCCGCTATCAACACGCGCTTCCAATCGCCGAGTTCATCCCCTACGCGCAGCATGCCGATCAATGCCGGAGGGAGAAAACGCGGCACACGCTGCAACGCGTCCACGAGGCGCATGCCTCCCGCGACATAGCCGGCCACGAGATGGAACCGAGCCCCTATTTCGGAATCGCGGCTGCGCGAGATCCAGCAAACCGTTTCTTCAGGAGTTTTTCCATCCTCCAACCCGCGCGCGATCAGATCGAGAAAAAGCCGCGCGCGTTCCTGTCGCCGCAGCGGCAGGCTGAAGAGCGCGTAACTGCCAATCGCCAGAATGCCCACCGGCACGAGAAAAAGCATGAGCCACGAGGCCGCCACGCCGCCTCCTTCGAAAAACCAGTCTGTAATTACGGTGGGCATGCGAGCTCGCGTCAGAAATTAAACACTGGCGAAAGAAAATCGAAAAACGAGGTCATGAACGGATAAACCTGGCTCAGAATCATCAGCCCGATCAACGCCAATGACACCGGCAGCGCCGCGTTCAGGAGCAGGTCACTCCGATACATGGCGCGATCCCGGTAAATTTCCGCGGCGCGATCAAACCCGGCGACCAGATTCTCGGACGCGCTTGCCACCAGCCAAAGAAACAAAGGTGGAAGCAACTTTCCGCCGGCGGCAATGTCCGCAAAATGTTTGTGACCTTCCTCGGCGCGTTGGCGCCAGCGTTGGATCTCGCGGGCCAATGGCGTTTTGCCTTCCAGCGATCCGATGAGCGTCAGCGCTTCGGGCAGCGGGGTTCCGCTTTTTAATAACAAGCTCATGGATGCGGCGAAGTGAGAGAGGCTCCCCTCGCGAAATCCTGGCAACTGCCACCGCAAGGTTCGCCGCCACGCGGGAATGGTAAGCATGCACGTCAGGAGAATAACGAGCGCGAGCAAGGCGGTCGGCGGCATCCATAGGTTCATCCAAACGCGCAGCAAGGCGCGGTCTTTCGTTTCGAATTCAAGAAAAGGCTTCGCCGGTGGAGCGGCGGGTTGAGCACGCGCGCCTGCAGCCGCAGCTGGCGGCACGATGGTAACCATTTTGAAAAGCGGTCCGGGAGTTTCCACTTTTTCGGCCCAGAGCGACTGGTGCAGCATGGCGAACCAGAGCGACAGGAAAAACGAGCCGAAGATGAGCAGAACCGGATAGGTCATGAGCCCTTTCAAACGCGTCCAAAGCTGATGCGTTTGATGATAGTAATCGGCCAGCAGCGTGAGCACGGCGGGAAAATCCTGCGTGCGCGCCCCGATGCGCAGCAATTGTGAATAGAGCGAAGGAAAATTCCGGGCTTGAATGGCTTGATCGAGCGGCACGCCGGATTCGAGCGCCTGCCGCAGTTCATTGAACTCCGATCGCCACCGGCCACGTTCGAGCCCGGCGCAGAGTTTTTTGAGCGCGCCCTCGAGTGGGATGCCCTGGCGAAGCATGTCCGCGAGCTGTTGATTCAACAGAAAGAATTCTTCGTTCTTCATACGCCAAACAGGCGGTCGCGTTCGGCAGCATTCGTGATGTTGCGTTCCACAAGGGCGGCGGCGCTCGCTGTCAGCGAATTTTGCACGCTGAGACCGGACGGGCCGGCCGTCCGCAATTGCCGCCGCGCGGCTTCATCCACGCGCAGCCACTCGACGATTGGCACCCGGCCGCGATAGCCGGTTTGCAAACAATCGTTGCAACCTTTGCCCTGGCATTGCCGACAGAGCCGCCGGAGCAAACGCTGATTCAAAACCAGCTCGACGGCCGATATGACGGCGAAATGATCCGGACACAACACCATCAAACGCTCGAATACTGCCTGGCAGGAACCGGCATGCAGTGTGGAAACCATCAGGTGCCCTGTCAACGCCGCGCGCAACGCGATGTTGGCGGTTTCTTCATCTCGAATTTCTCCGATGACCAGCACTTGCGGATCTTGCCGCAGCAAATGACGCGCGGCCATGGCAAAGGTCAGCCCGCGCGCTTCGTTCACTTCCGTCTGCATGATCCCGGGAATGATTTGCTCGACCGGATCTTCAACGGTGATGATATGCCGCCCGCCGAGGTTCTGCAGAAAACGCAGGCACGCATAAATGGTGGTGGTCTTCCCGCTGCCGGCTGGCCCGGTGAGCAAGAGCAATCCGGCATGCTGCCGAAGAAATTTCTCGAGTTCCACGCGCACGGCTTCTGGAAACTCGAGTTCGTGCAGATTGAGGGTCACGTTATCAGAAAACAACCGCAGCACGATCTTCTCGCCTGTCACCGTCGGATAAGTGGCCACCCGAATGTCATTTCGAGATCCGGCTTCGGCTTTGTCGATGCGGCCGTCCTGCGGCATGGATTCCTGATAGGTTTTCAGCCGCGCCAGGAATTTGATGCGGCCGAACACGCGTTCCGCCACTTCGCCTTCGATCGTCTGGATCGGAGTCATCACCCCATCGAGCCGGAAGGCTACTTGCGCATCGGAACCGACCCGATGAAGATGAATGTCGCTGGCGCCGGCGAGTTCGGCTTTGC
>JBFMDG010000213.1:0-10330 GCA_040754135.1 Verrucomicrobiota bacterium | reverse complement strand
GCCCTTATCCCTGCATTGCCACGAGCTGAGGAACCAAAACTCCAACCTATCAGTGGCAGGATCTCACTTCACTTCAAATCCGGCATGTCCTTCTTGGCTTCGGACCAGGCGGCTTTTTCATCGGCAGGCAACGGCTTCACCATGACATTGCGGTACTCGACCACACTGCCGGGATCATGCTGCTGCAAGGCGAGATGTCCCGCAGTGTACGTGTTCTTTTCATCGACAAAGTCGGTCACGATCTTGTCGTTGACCTTGATGACAATGCGATTGCCGATGGCGATAATGTGCTGGGTCCACCAGGTGTCGTCGGGAACGAGCTGGTCGGTGACTTTCGAGAAATTATAAAGGCTGCCGGTTTTTTGCGGGTCGGGGCTGGTGTTTTCCACCTGGGCTTCGTAGCCCTTGGGCCAACCTTTGCCATATTGGGCGCGAATGTACATGCCGCTATTGCCGCGATGATTGAGGCGAATCTCAGCTTTGAACTCGAGGTTGGTGTAGGTCTGGGGGCTGAACAGATGACTGACAGGTCCTTTGCCCACGAGCACGCCTTCTTTAATTTCCCATTGCCCGGGAGTCGGCGCCGTCCAACCGCTCAATGTCTTTCCGTCAAACAATGGGATCCATCCCTTGGCATCGGGCGTGTGCGGGACCGGCTTGCCCGGATCGGTCTGAGCGAAATTCGCAGTGATGCCGAGCAGCAACAGCGCAGCAGCGGCGGTGGCATTGAAAAATCGTGGCTTCATAAATCGATGATGCGTGATCAGTTTCGGCAGTTCTAGCGGTTGCCCGCGGGAATGACAATTAGATTGATAGTTGCGCGGTCCTTTCGCAGCTTTTGCCCATGCGCATCGTGAAATCGGTTTCGAGCATGCAACGACTCGCTCTGCGCTGGCGCGCCGCCAGTGTGCCGGTCGGTTTTGTGCCCACCATGGGCTACTTGCATGACGGTCACATCAGCCTTTTTCATGAAGCACGCCGTCGCATCGGCACGACCGGTCAGGTGGTGGTGAGCATTTATGTGAACCCCACCCAGTTCGGACCCAGGGAAGATTTCACAAAATACCCGCGCGACCTCGAGCGCGACTCGGCGCTCTGCCGGCACGCTGGCGTGGATGTTCTTTTTTTGCCTTCCGATGAAGAAATCTATCCGCGAATTCCCGGCCAGGAATTCAGCACCTTCGTCGTCGAGGAATCGCTCTCACGCCGCATGGAAGGTCAATCGCGACCGACCCATTTCCGCGGGGTGACCACCATCGTGGCGAAGCTTTTCAACCTGGTGCTGCCAACCGTCGCTGTTTTTGGGCAGAAAGATTATCAACAGGCGGCGGTCATTCAGCGCATGGGGCGTGATTTGAACTTTGCCGTGAAGATTGTGGTCGCGCCGACGCTTCGCGAATCGGACGGTCTGGCCATGAGTTCGCGAAACAAATATCTTTCGACCGACGAACGCGCCCAGGCCGTGATCCTTTGGCGGGCCATCAGGGAAGCACAATCGGCCGTGCGCGCAGCGAAGCAGCCGCTGGCCAGCGCGCGTTTAAAGCGCAAGCTCACCGCGCTCATCGCTACTCAGCCATCAGCGCGCCTGGATTACATCGAGTTTTTCCATCCCGACACTTTGGAACCGATCCTCCACGTCACGCGCGGCGCTCACCTGGCGCTGGCGGTGTGGATCGGGCGGACTCGACTGATCGACAATGCGCGTTTATAACGGCGCGCGATTCCAGACTTCATGAAATCATTTGACTTCCTCGTTCTCGGCAGCGGCATTGCCGGACTTTCCTTCGCCCTCAAAGTCGCGCCGCACGGCCGCGTCGCCATCGTCACCAAAAAAAACAAGGCGGAATCAAACACCAATTACGCGCAAGGCGGCATCGCCGTGGTCACGTCGAAAGAAGACTCGTTCGAGATGCACGTGCGCGACACGCTCGAAGCCGGCGCCGGTTTGTGCAAAGAGGAGGTGGTGCGCACGATCGTGCAGGAAGGCCCGGCGCGCGTCGCCGAGTTGATTGACCTTGGCATGCGCTTTTCCGAACGGCATCTCGCCCCGGGTCAAAAGGAACTCGATCTGGGAAAGGAAGGCGGCCATTCCAAGCGGCGGATTCTGCACGCCAAAGATGTGACCGGGCGCGAAATCGAACGCGCTTTGCTTTCCGCCATTTCCGCGCAACCGAACATCGAAGTGTTCGAAAACCATTTCGCCATCGATCTGGTCACGACGCAAAAGCTGGGCATCTCCGGCCGAAACCGGTGCGCTGGGATTTACGTGCTCGACAAAAACTCGGGGCAGGTCGAGACCTTTCAGGCGCCTGTGATCGTACTCGCGACGGGCGGTTGCGGGAAAGTTTACATTTACACAACCAATCCGGACATTGCCACGGGGGACGGCGTGGCCATGGCGTTTCGCGCGGGAGCGGCCGTCGCCAACATGGAATTCATCCAGTTTCATCCCACCTGCCTTTATCATCCTCGCGCCAAATCCTTTCTCATTAGCGAAGCCGTGCGTGGTGAAGGGGCGATTTTGAAAACGATCGATGGCGAGGAATTCATGGAGAAGTACCATCCGCTCCAATCGCTCGCCCCGCGCGATATCGTGGCCCGCGCCATTGACAGTGAAATGAAACGGAGCGGCGCCGATTACGTGTCGCTCGATATCACGCACAAGCCGGCGCGGTTCATCATGGAACGGTTTCCCAATATCTACTCGACCTGCCTGCAATACGGCATCGATATGACCAAAGAACCGATTCCGGTGGTGCCGGCGGCGCATTATCAATGTGGCGGAGTGCTGACGAGTGTGGATGGTGAAACCGAACTGGGCGGTGTTTATGCGATTGGCGAAGTGGCGTGCACGGGATTGCACGGAGCGAACCGGCTGGCCAGCAATTCTCTTTTGGAAGCGTTGGTGTGCGCGCATCGGGCTGCAGAGCACGCGATCGGTTTTCGCGAACCGCAGGAGCGATTCAAAATTCCTCCCTGGCAATCGGGGCGCGCCAGTGATCCGGATGAACTCGTCGTGGTTTCACACAACTGGGATGAAATCCGGCGGTTGATGTGGGATTACGTTGGCATTGTTCGCACCAACAAGCGACTGCAACGGGCGCAAAAACGCATCGCCAATCTCCAGCAGGAAATCCTGGAGTACTATTGGGACTTCACGGTGACGAGCGATCTTCTTGAATTGCGCAACATTGCCACGGTGGCGGAATTGATTGTCGGTTCCGCGTTGCAGCGTCCCGAGAGCCGCGGATTGCATTACAACCTGGATTATCCAAATCCCGATCCGGAGTGGGCCAATCGCGATACCATTTTGCGAAAGAGCATTTGAGCTGCGGCTGCGGAGCGTGAGCTCTGGCTTCAGCTTCTCAGCGACAGTTTAAATCTTTGCACATCGCTGAACAACGGTCGGAGTCCTGGCTTCAGCCTGACAGATCCAGTGGCGGTCGAGAATTCTGGAGCCCCGGCGCGACGCAGTCGCCTGAAGGGCAGGACCGCGAACGCTGCAAAAGCGATGGAAACGAAACGCCGCAAGCAAAACGCCAAAACGCCCGCTTGCCTTCGGAGACGGGGGCTGATAGCCATAAATCCCGCCAACCCGTTCGACCATCGTTGACCGGAGGAGTGGCCAGAACGAACACCAATCAAGTCAAGTTAGTTATCGACATGAAAACCCGATCCTTTTTCGTCGCCCTGACCGCATTGACATTCCTCAGCCTGCGCGCCCAAGCCGCCGCCGCCGTCGGCTACACCGACACCCCCATGTTGCCGGGAGGCAAATGGCACGTGCACGATCCCGAACGGCCGCAACCGCGCGTCGTCACCCCGGGAACTTTCAGTTCGCAAACCGAACCCGGCAAACCGCCTTCCGATGCCATCGTGCTTTTTGATGGCAAGGACCTTTCCAAATTCCGCACCGGCGATGGCAAACCCTCCGGTTGGAAAGTGGAAGGCGGCGCCATGGTCGTGCCTCCCAAAGGCACCGCCAATGGCGGCGATATTTGGACGCGCGACGAATTCGGCGATTGCCAGCTTCACATCGAATGGGCCACGCCGTCGCCGCCGAAAGGCGACAGCCAGGGGCGCGGCAACAGCGGCATTTTCTTTTTTGGCCAGTACGAATTGCAGGTGCTCGACAGCTATCAGAACCGCACTTACGCCGATGGCAGCGCCGCCTCGATGTATGGGCAATACCCGCCGCTGGTGAATGCCTCGAGGATACCAGGCGAATGGCAAACCTATGATGTCGTTTTCATCGCTCCCCGATTCAAAGACGGCAAACTGGAATCGCCGGCCTACATCACGGTCTTTCACAACGGTGTGCTGGTGCATCATAACGCCGCCTATCAAGGCGCCTCCGGCCACAAAACTCTGGCCAGCTACAAACCGCACGGACCGAAAGGGCCAATTAAACTCCAGGATCACGGCGACCCCATCCGATATCGCAACATCTGGATTCGCCCATTGAAATCGTACGACGAACAGTAATCCGGCCGAGCCGCATCACCGAGGCGACAGGGAAGTGCAAGACAGGCGCATGGCCGGCATCTGGCTTGTGATTCCCTTTCTCGCGAATCCTGTCGGGAACATTGTCGAATGGATTATCAATAAACCTCGATTGAGCCGGTCCGGGGCGGCAATGAAAGAATCGCCCCGCGTCATATCCGGCCGCGTGACCCCCGCGTGTGATGCTCCACAACCGCCCCTGGCGGTCGCTATGCATGGCGTCAATCGGCGTGGTGCGGAGTTCCGGCGTGTTGATGTTGTCAAAGGTGGCGAAGCTGACGCCATCGAAACGCGCCAAGCCGTTGTAAGTGCCCAGCCAAAGGGAACCATCCGATGTTTGATCAATGCCAATGATAATTTTTTGCGGGAGGCCATCATCGGTTATCCATTGCTCGAGGGAATATTCGATCGAGAGTGTTGGATGTTCGGGAACGACCGTGTTTGCTTCCGATCCTTGCCGAGATCACCGCAAGGGATCGACCTGAAGACACCCCGAACGCGCGCGGTTGAGTTGGCGAATCTTTCAAGCTGACAGAGCACCAGTCCGGCTCGCGGTCCGCTCATTCAGCCAATTGCTTCACATCAAAAAAATCTTTGACGTTCAAAACGTAGCCGACATCGCCTCGAATACTGCGGTATGCGACGATCATAAATGCGCAGTGCGGCAAATGCGCTGGATCGGCGGAAAAAGCCACCGACACGATGTCTTTGGGCTGGGCGTGAACCACCGGACGCGGCTGGAGCATGGCGGAAACGACGTGTTTGCCTTTGCCATCGTGCATCTGGAATTCGGCATAGCTGAATTTTTCCAGGAACCCTTCCTTCTTGAATTCCAGCCAAACCATCACTCCTGCATCTCCGTTTTTTCGATGTTTCATGGTGATGCCCAGCTTCTCCGCCTCGGCTTTCGAAAGGTGTCCCACCGAAATCATGCCCAACGCGGGCAGCAGGGCCGGGATGAGAACGAGCAGCGCCAGAATGATTCGGATTGATTTCATACAATCATAAAGACACAGCTCACCATGGTTTTCTTAGGCAGAATTCTCGCAAGGTTCACAAATGCAATTCGCGCTTTCAAACAAACTCCGCGGTGAATTCGATGAACCTGGCGGGAAACGATCGAAAGCGGAAAGGCGGTCCAGCAGCCAGCAGCCGCATCTGAAATCAAGATCGATCCTCGAATCACATCGGACGTTTGGATCAACGAGCAAAAATCATCCGAGCCGAATGCATGCTCGCCAGGAACAGCCCTCCTGGTAAGATTGGCGCGCACGTGACCGAGTTCACCCAGATCCTCGAACAGGCGCAGCGTGGCGATCCTGAGGCCGCGGAAGTATTGTTGCCGCTCGTGTATGAAGAGCTCCGTCGATTGGCCGCAGCCAAAATGGCGCGCGAGAGTGCCGGGCAAACGCTGCAACCGACCGCACTCGTGCACGAGGCCTGGCTGCGACTGGCCGGTTCGAACCAAGTTTGGAATCACCGTGGTCATTTCTTCGCCGCAGCGGCCGAAGCGATGCGCCGGATTTTGATCGATCGCGCGCGCAAACGGAATCGCGAGCGTCATGGCGGTCAACTCCAGCGCGTCAACCTCGAGACAGTGGAACTGGCCGCCACGACCGATGACGACACACTTCTCGCGTTGAATAACGCCCTGGAGCAACTGGCGCTCGAAGCGCCCGAAAAAGCCGAGTTAATCAAGCTGCGCTTTTTCGTCGGACTGTCCATCGCGGACGCTGCCGAAGCTCTCGGCATTTCTGTTGCCACCGCCAAGCGCCAATGGGCCTATGCGCGCGCCTGGCTCTATTGCGAACTGAGTAAATAATTTCGGATCGGGTGAGCTAATTGGCGGTTAAACGACGCCACTTCCAAGAGCGCATCATGAATAGTTCGGCTCCACGCGCCGAGCGGCCATTTGCCCGGCACTCAACTCAAGTTTCGTGGCGGGCAAGATGCCACGATTGTGGCGGACTGGCTCGGTGGCAACACGAAATCACTCGGACTCGCCGAAGGGCGGTTCCCGGAGACGACGAGGCAAATCGCGCGCGCCGTGAATCACGCGCTCTGCATAGAGAAACTCCGCATCAAAGCGATAGAAAATCAGATTCCTATGAAATGGTCGCGCCACGCAAATAGAACGCAGTTCGGCGAGCTCTGGCCAAGCTTGAAATCTGGATCTGCCCAATCCTGGGATTTTGATCGCTGGCTATGAACGCAAATGCGCCACGCGCCGAGCAGCTCTTCGCCCAGGCCTTGGAGTTCCCGGTCCAGGAACGCGCCGCCTTCCTGACGGGAGCCTGCGGCAGCGACCACGCACTGCGTGAGCGCGTGGAAAAACTCCTCGCGGCACATGAAGCGGCTGCACGATTTTTGCCCGACGATTCGGACAAGGTCGCGCCCACCGTCCTTGCAACCACACCACTGTCCGAAGGCCCTGGGGCTATCATCGGCCGTTACAAACTCCTCGAAAAAATCGGCGAAGGCGGTTTCGGCGCCGTTTATGTCGCCGAACAACGCGAACCGGTCAAACGTCGCGTTGCCCTCAAGATTATCAAGCTGGGCATGGATACCAGGCAGGTCGTCGCTCGCTTTGAAGCCGAGCGCCAAGCCCTCGCGCTCATGGATCATCCCAATATTGCCAAAGTCCTTGATGCCGGCGCCACCGACACCGGCCGCCCTTACTTCGTCATGGAATTGGTCAAAGGCGTTCCCATCACCCGCTATTGCGATCAGGAAAAGCTCGAAACCACCGCACGGCTCGATCTGTTCATCAAAGTCTGCCATGCCATCCAACACGCGCATCAGAAGGGAATTATTCATCGGGATATCAAACCATCGAACATTCTGGTGACGCTGCACGACGGTGTGCCGGTGCCGAAGGTGATCGATTTCGGCATTGCCAAAGCCACGCAGCAGGAGCTGACCGACAAAACCATCTACACCCAATTGCAACAGTTCATCGGCACGCCGGCTTACATGAGCCCCGAGCAAGCCGAGATGAGCGGATTGGACATCGACACACGCTCGGACATCTACAGCCTGGGGGTGCTCCTGTATGAATTGCTCACCGGCAGCACGCCGTTTGAGACAAAAGAACTGATGCAGTCTGGCCTGGACGAAATGCGACGAATTATTCGCGAGCGCGAACCGATGCGGCCGAGCACGCGGCTGACACAACTGCATTCCGATGCCAAATCTCCAGTCGAGAGTCGTAAATCGAAAATCGAAAATGATCTCGATTGGATTGTGATGAAATGCCTGGAGAAGGACCGGACGCGCCGGTACGAGACGGCTAATGGACTGGCGACAGATCTGCAACGGTTTCTCCGGAACGAACCCGTGATCGCTAGTCCGCCGAGTGCGACTTATCGCCTTCAGAAATGGGTGCATCGGCATAAACTGACTGTTGCAACGGGAGCGATGGTAACAGTGGCGCTCCTCCTCGGGCTCATATTCTCCACCTGGTCATTTTGGAGAGAACGGACCGCACGGCAACAAGCTGTAGCTGCAGAGTGGCAGGCGCAAAATGCCCGATTGCATGAAAAACGCCTGCGCGAATTGGCTCAGGAGGAAAGCCGACGAGCGGAAGCAGAGCGGGCGCGCGCCAATGCGGAAAAGCGCACCGCTGAGCGCAATGCCTATACCGCTCTCATGCTGGTCGCACAAAAGGATTGGGACAATAACAACCTCGATCATCTGCACCAGGTTCTCGCCGAAACCGAGGCTTACCCGGACCGCGGGTTCGAATGGTTTTATTGGAAACGAATGTGTCGCCTGGAATTATGGACTCTGCGAGCAAATGGCGCCCCGGTGTTTTCGTTGGCCTGTTCTCCGGATGGCCGTCTCCTGGCCAGTGGGGGTGGCGATTCCCGGGCTCGCATTTGGGACGCCGACAGCGGCCGAGAGATGCTCGCACTCGAAGGCCACATCGGCACTGTGTGGTCCGTGGCCTTCTCTCCGGACGGCAAGTGGCTGGCGACCGCCAGCAAGGATCAGACGGTGCGGATTTGGGACGCACGGACGGGTCGACCATACCAACTCTTGAGAGGCCACACGGCGTCTGTCAATGCTGTGGCATTTTTTCCGGATGGACAACGGATCGCGACAGGCAGCACTGACCGAACGGTCCGGATTTGGGCAGTCGATAGCGGTCGGGAACCTCAGATACTGAAGGGCCACTTGGACCGGGTGGTTGCATTGGCGGTGTCGCCGGATGGTGAGCGGATCGCCACTGCAGGTTCACATGGTGATGCTACAGTGCGGATCTGGGATGGAGGGACGGGCGCTGAATTGTTTGTCCTGAGAGGTCACGAAGCTGCAGTGAATGCGGTGGCCTTCTCAGCGGACGGCCAGCGCCTCGCCAGCGGGGGATGGGGCGGGGATCATTCTGTGAAGGTGTGGGAGACCCGGAGCGGTCGCCAACTTTTGGCCTTGCAGGGACACCGAAGCGGGATTAGCGCCGTTGCGTTTTCTCCGGACAATCAGCGCCTCGCCAGTGCGAGCCACGATCGCACGGTAAAAGTTTGGGAGCTCTTAACCGGTCACGAACTGATCACTCTCAAGGGCCATACACGGGCCGTTTCGTCCGTCGTTTACTCCTCTGACGGACAACGGATCATGACCGGCGCTGAGGATGGTTTGGTCAAGGTGTGGGAAGCTTCTGGGAGCCGCGAGCCGCTGGTCATTCGAGGTGAGGCCCTCGGTTATAATCCGCTGGCCTTTTCCCCAGATGGCCAGCGGATCGCCGAAGGGTCAGTAGATGGACGCATCAAGATTTGGAACCCGGCCACTCCCAATGAATTCATAGAACTCAAAGGACATACTGATAGCGTCACAGCCGTCGCCTACTCCCCGCATGGGAAGCTGATCGCCAGCGCCAGTTGGGATCGGACCGTCAAAATCTGGGAAACAGCCTCTGGCCTACCTCGCCAAGTCTTGACCGGCCACGTCGGTGAAGTCACTTCGGTGGTCTTTTCCCCCGATGGCCGGCGTGTTCTCACGGGCAGTTGGGACAAAACCGTGAGGGTTTGGGAGACCGCAACAGGACGCCAATTTAACGAATTCCTCGGTCACACCGATTTAGTTACCTCGGCCGTTTTCTCCCCCCGTGCTGAGTTGATTGCCAGCGGCAGTTTCGACGGCACGGTCAAAGTTTGGCCCGCATCGGGTGGCCCTGCTCTCAAAACCCTTGAGGGCCACAGCGGCCAAGTTCGAGGAGTGGCCTTCTCGCCGGATGGCCGGCGTCTGGCTTCGGCCAGCATGGATGGCACCGTGCGCGTCTGGGACGTCGAGACGGGTCGGGAAGAACTTCGGATCCGAGGACAGGCGATGAACTGCGTGGCCTTCTGTTCGGACGGCAAGCGCATTGTGACCGGTGGCTCTGATAACACGATGGTGTTTTGGGAAACAGAGAGTGGTCGTGAAGTGCTCTCCTTGAGGCCCGGGTACTCCTCTGCTGTTACCGCGGTGGCTGTTTCCGACCGGGCGAGGAGGATTGCCCTGGCGCTTTGGAACGATGAAATCTATATCTACGAGGGCGCATCCGAAGATCAGTTGCATCGATGGCGCGAGGAGGAGCGAGTCGGCCAAACCGAGCTCACCACCTGGGCACAAGAACGTGTTGAGGAGCAAAGAAGCCATCGAACCTTTGTGGCCTCGGGCGACGGTGTCGTCACAGAATGGTTGATTCTCGGTCCGATAGAGGTGGAGCAAGGCGAGAGCAAACCCGAGGGTTTAGATGCCGAGCAACTACCTGGCGAAGACAAAATTCAACCCAAAGCGGGCGAATCGACCCGGGTGCACGAAACAAATTTGATCTGGCGGGCGGGAC
>JBFMDG010000212.1:0-10334 GCA_040754135.1 Verrucomicrobiota bacterium | reverse complement strand
GGTCCGCGGAATTCCGATTCACCGCTTTTGCGACGAGCATCGGTTGACCACAATGGAACGGATTGAATTGTTCGTGCAGGTCTGCCAGGCGGTGCAACACGCGCATCAAAAGGGCATCATTCATCGCGACCTCAAGCCGTCCAATATCCTGGTCACCGAGCAGGACGGCCGGCCGGTGCCAAAAGTGATCGACTTCGGAGTGGCCAAAGCCACGGAAGCGCAGCTCACCGAAAAAACGCTGTTCACCCACATGGGCCAGATGATCGGCACGCCCGCCTACATGAGCCCGGAACAAGCGGGTTTGGGCGGATTGGATGTCGATACGCGTTCCGATATTTATTCGTTGGGCGTGATCCTTTACGAAATCCTCACGGGCCATCCTCCGTTCGAGACCAAGCGGCTGCTCAAATCCGGTTACGATGAAGTGCTGAGAACGATTCGCGAGGTCGAACCGCAGAAGCCTTCCACAAAACTAAGCACCCTCGATCAAAGCGAGCTGAAGACCATCGCCCACCATCGCCGGATCGAACCGCAAAAACTCAATCGCGTCCTGCGCGGCGAACTTGATTGGATCGTCCTCAAAGCGCTCGATAAAGATCGCAGCCGCCGCTACGAAACGGCCAATGGAATGGCGCTCGATTTGAAGCGGTATCTGCATCAGGAACCGGTTCTGGCGGCCGCGCCAAACCCATTTTATCGCCTTCGCAAACTGGCCAAGCGGCATCGCCTCGCCTTCAGCGCCGCCGCCGGCATGATGCTTTTACTGTTGCTCGGAATCGTCACCACCACTTCGCAAATGGTTCGCGCGAATCGGCACGCCCAGCGCACGCAGCAGACCCTGAGAGAATTGGCGACGAATTTGTATGCCGCGGACATTTACCTCGCCCAAAATGCCATTCGCGAAGGGAATTACGGGTTCGCCCGCCAGACGTTGCTCGGGCATTTGCCGCAGCCCGGAAGTTTTGACTTGCGCGGTTTTGAATGGCGCTACTTTTGGCGGCTATGTCAGGGCGATAAACTCGCCGCCTGGCCGGCTCATTCCAACGTGGTCCAGTCCGTTGCGGTCTCGCCGGACGGAAAATGGATTGCGTCGGCCGGGCGCGATCATGAAGCCAAAGTTTGGCAAACAGAATCCTTTCAACTGGCGTTTTCGATTCCCGATGCCGATGCGGTGGTTTTCTCCGCGGACAGCGCCTTCGTATTCACAGCCAGCGAGAATCATCTGGTGCAAATCTGGAACACACGATCGGGAAAGCTGGAAAAATCATTCAGCACAGGCGCGAGCAGCACCGACAACCCGCACGTCCGTTTGAGCGTTTCGCCGAGCGCGCCGATTTTGGCGGTGTGCACCGACGGTCATTTATTTGGAGGACACGGTTCGGTGCGCCTTTACGATTTCACGAATGGAGCATTGCTTGGAATTCTGCCCAACTCCGGCGATCGCATGTCCTTTTCCGGGAATGGCAACCTTCTCGTCACTGGCAGCGTGGACCGTCAGATCAAAATCTGGGATGTCGCCAACCGTTCGCTCGTGAAAACCATCGGGCCGGTCGGCGGGATCAGCGGTCTGGCCGTTTCACCCGATGGGCTTTTGGTGGCCTCGACCGAATTCTGGCAGGACACGATTCGCCTTTGGGATGTCGAAGCGGGGAATCAAGCGGCGCTATTGCGCGGCCATCGCAGCATGGTTTGGGAGGTGGTTTTTTCCCCAGACGGCAACTTGCTCGCTTCGGGCAGTTCTGATCAGACGATTCGTCTTTGGGACGCGCAAAGCCGGCGCGAGATGTCGGTGCTGACAGGTCATGGCAGTGAAGTATGGTCGCTGGCGTTTTTCCCCGGCCGGGAAACGTTGATCAGCGGGAGCAAAGATGAAAGCGTGGCGATTTGGCCAACGAATCCTCCGCGCAAAGGGCACGCCGTCCCGCTGGGCGGCTTCCGTCATCCTCCTCTTTTCAGCGGGGACGGCCGCATGTTCGCGGTCCCGGGCGAAACCGGCGGAGTCAACCTTGTGGATGCTTCCAAACTGGATGTCATCCGAACCTACCCAACGGAACACACGGCGCTCTGGTTCGGACCCGATGGGAAAACGCTGCTCACCCTCGGAACGAACGGCGCGCTGCACACGATCGATCTTGTCGGGGACATGGTTCGGGAAACGAGGCCATCCGCCATGGTGCCTGTCACGGCCGCCACGCGCGCCACCGCTTCGAAAGACGGCAAACAGGCCATGATTTTTGGCAATGACCAGCCATTTGTGTCGATATTGAATGTCGCCGATGGCTTGGAACGAGCGCAGTTGAAAGGGGAAATTCCACGCGTCAATTGGGCGGTATTCTCTCCCACACAACCGCTGGTGGCGGTTTGCGGAGTGAACCTGGTTGAGTTGTGGGATCTGGAATCCAAAACACTTCACGCCACCTTGCACGGCCACAAGGACAGCGTCAGTTGGGTCGAGTTTTCTTCCGATGGCAACCTGCTGGCCAGTGCCAGCGTGGACAATACGACTAAAATCTGGAGCATTCCTTCCGGACGCGAAATCACCACCTTGCGCGGACATCGTGAAGGCGTGCTTTGCGTTGGCTTTTCGCCGGATGGCAAAACTTTGGCAACGTCGAGCGGGGATCGCACAATCAAGCTTTGGAATGTCCAGACCTGGCGTGAAATCGCATCGTTTCCGCATACGCTCGGTTTGTGGTACGTGGCTTTCGCGCCCGACAATCAAAACCTTGCCTTCGGGTGCGACCACCGACAGGTCACGCTCATGCATGCGCCGCCGATGGCGGATATCGACGGGGAACTACGTCAGGAAAATAGTTCTGGAACCATGATGAACACCACACGGCTGCGAGGGTTGAGCGTGGGGAAGCCTTCTCATCGCCTGGTTTTCCGTGACGAATTCAACGGTTCATTTCAACCCGGCTGGATGATTACGAATGCGCATCCAGAAAACCTCTCGTTTACCAAACGCTCGGGGAATTTGACCATCACCACCGAAGCGGGAGGGTTTTATAGTGACGCGGCCACTTTCAAAAATCTGTTGCTTTTGCCCAATCCGGTCGCGCCGGAATACAGTTTTGAAACTTCGACCACCATCAATCCCTGTCCCCTCTCAGCCCAATGGCATCAGATGGGCCTCCTCCTGTGGGATGATGCCGATCATTACGTAAAGTGGGTGTTGCAATGGCATCATGAATGGCGCCAGATCATCGCCATGCCCGTCGTGGAATGGCGCGGCGAGGTGCGAAGCGGGTCACCCGCTGTGGTGCTTTTCGATCGGCCGATTCGCTTGGGCGTGACGCGCCGGGCCCGCCGCATCGAACTTTGGGTTTCGCAAGGCGGGGAACCTCCGCGAGTTTTGGATTCAGTCACGTGGCCGGCTTCGACGCGTCCGGCCTTTCTCGGGCTCGTGGCCAAAAACGGCCATAACAGTGTGGCCGAGCCGATCGAGGTGAGCTTTGATGATTTTGAAGTTCGCGTGGTCGAGTGAGCGCGGCATTACCTCGAGCCGGCGCGCGGCCCCTCGGCCCTGATTCAATTTATTTAGCCGGCCGCGTCATTTCGAAAGTGCCGCGATCGTATTTGGAATCGTAGATGGAAAAAAACTCGGTGGGTGAGGCATTGCCTTTGTAAGTGTAAAGACCGCCAGCCAGCTTTCCGAGATCGGCTTGCCCTTCAAAAACCCATTTGCCGGATTCCGTTTTGGCGGTCAGCGGCACCGTGTAACCGAAGCTGAGAATCTTTTTGTACTTCGCATGAAACCGGGCGCTGTAGCTGCCGTCACCGGTCTTCGAAATCAAACAACGCAAACGCCCGTTGTGCCCGTTCACTTGACTGATCCATCGGCCATCCCAACGGCCGGTAATGTCATTTGGAGGCGGCGGAGTTTTCGCTGCTTCGCGCCAATCGCGATGGAAAGTTGAGCAGCCAACGGTCAGGAATGTCAGGCTGAGGCCGAGCGCAATGAACTTCAGTTTTGCAGTCCACATACTCCACATAAATTCACCTGGTTCACCTACAGGTTTTCCTATTGGGCGAAACACACGCGACCACGCTCCTGGACGCGCGGCAAACCGGCCATACTTGAAAGGAGTGACTCAGCGTTTCACGCGCACCCGGTGGAAACGTTTCGAAATCGCGCACAGTCGTCATCGATCAGTTTGCCAGGAAAGTGCCATCGCTGGTTTCGAGACGGATTTGTTCGGGCAGATTGCGCGCGTCGAGTTTAACCACCACGGTGTGAACACCGGCTTCGAGTTCGGTTTGAATTTCATTTTTCGCGGCCAGCGGTTTGCCATTGATCCAGACGCTCGGGTTGTTTGCTCCCGATAAAGCCAAGCGCACATGACCTTGCTTCGGCACCTGGATTTTGGCCGCGGCATACAGTCCGACCACGCCCACATAACGGCTCGCGCGCGCTCCTTCTTTCAAGTCCTCCCGGCTCAACGTGCCATCGACGAAGGTGCGGACGGGCGCCCATTCGGGGCCGTTCACATCTCCGGAAACGAGCTTGTCCTCGCCGAATTGTTCCAGGTCATGCGAGCCGGCGCGCACCCGCCAGAGACGGGCCACGTTGCCTTTCGAGGCATCGAATCGGCCCGGTTTACCGAGCTCGGCCAGGAACCGGAGCAAATCGGCTTGTTCCTCGGCAGCGAGTGTGTCGAGCAATCCCGAAGGCATGAGCGAACCGCTGGTGGCTTTATTGCCGACGTTGTTTTTCGGAATGGCAATTTCCTTGTCGGTGGCGTCGCGCAAGACCAACTGTTCGTTTGTCTCACGCACGAGCACACCGCTGTACTCCTGGCCATCTTTCGTCTCCACCAGGACGCCATGGTAGCCTTCTTTGATTTTGCGATTCGGATAGAGCAGCGATTCAATCAGATAATCGACCGGCGCGCTGGCGCCAATCGAGGTCAGGTCGGGCCCGACCTTTCCACCCACTCCGCCGATGGCGTGGCAACTGACACACGCCAAATCTGCCCGGCGATAAAGTTTTTCGCCGCGCACCGGATCGCCTTTTTGCGTGACGGTGGTGACCAGTTGCTGAATTTCGGCTGGGGTGAGGTTGCGGGAATCTTCCTCGAGACCGGCGGCGCGAGCGATGGAAAGGATGAGGTCGGGTTCGTTGCGGCCGCCTTCACGAGCGGCGCGAAGGCCGGCTTTGCCGACTTCCGCGGGCAATCCACTGCGCGGCAATGCGCGGGCGATTGGGCCGGCCGAGTTTTTGATGCTTAAAAGCGCGCGCCACAAACCGAGCGCCGCTTCTTCGCTGTCCGTTTCGGCCAACACTTGAACCGCCTCTGGAATACCGCTCTTCGGATCCAAAGCCGAGAGCACCACGGCAGCCTGCCGCCGAAGGGCTGGCGGATGACTTTTGGCTGTGAGCGGTTTGAGGCCTTCGACGACCGTCTTGCCGCCGATGTCGCGCAACGCATCGAAGAGGGCCTGACGCAATCCGGAGGAGGCGGAACCATCAGCGGCCATGGCGAGGAGCCGCGTGCTGGCAGCACTGGCCTCTTTCCATGCGCCGGCGAGTTTGACGGCTTCGATACGAACCTTTTCGTTCGTGTGATCGAGGATTTTGGTGATGCCGGCCAGATCTCCCGGCGGTTTGATGTTGCGCACACGCGCGGCGTGCGTCAGCGCAGTCAAGGCTCGGGCGGTTGCGGATGCATCGAGTTGCGCGGCGACGATTTTTTCGAAAAGCATCTGCAATTCTTTTTGGCCGCCGGCTTTGCCGATCAACTCGATCCAGGGTCCGGCCCCATCGCGCGTGATCGGTTTCTTTTCGAGCAATTGCGTGAGAACGGAACTGGCCAGAGCCGGCTCGATCGCTTGCAGTCCGAATTCGAGTTGTTTCTCGCGCCCTTCCATTTTCCATGCGCCGGATTGGATAGCGTCAATCCAGACGCGCGCGAGGTCATTGATGCTGAGCCAAACGCCATAATCGAGAAAATCGTCGAGCGGCCGGTCGAGGGCGCTGAGAACGAGTTCCGCGGAGCGAGGCGTCGGAATGCGGGCCAGGGCACGAACGGCTTCCAGGCGGACCCGCGGATGTTCATCGGCCACAGCTTTGGCGAGCAGGTCGCTCGCGTTCGGCATTCGCGCATGCCAAAAGGCCAGCACACGCGCGGCCGCAGCGCGGATGCGTCCGTCTTTGGCTTCGAGCAACAGTTCGATCAAACCGGGCTGAACGACTTCGATCGATTGATACATCCAAAGGGCCTGCATCCAGGCCTCCTCGGTTGCGTGCGATTTGATCCAATCGGCCAGGTCAGCCGCGATGGCTTGTCCGCGCTCGGTCAAAACGCGCCTCGATTGCTGCCGCGTGAAAGCGTTGGGCGAAAGCAGGTGATCGAGCAATTCTTTGTTCGAGGCTTTCACCAGGTTGGGGCGTGGTACTGGCGGCCGGCCTTTTGCGGAGACGCGCCAGATGCGGCCGTGCTCGCGATCGCGCCGAGGATCGCGGAAATCGACTTCGCCATGTTGAATGATGGGGTTGGACCAATCGGCAATGTAAAGCGCTCCGTCCGGCCCCAATTTCACATCCACGGGGCGGAAGCTGACATCGCGCGTGCGCAAAAGATCCGGCATTTCCTTTGTCACAAAAGCCGAACCTTGTTCGGCAATG
Source organism: Verrucomicrobiota bacterium (assembly GCA_040754135.1). GTDB lineage: Bacteria > Verrucomicrobiota > Verrucomicrobiia > Limisphaerales > SIBE01 > JBFMDG01. The sequence continues at coordinate 3,706 of JBFMDG010000212.1, read as the reverse complement.
CTGAAACGGACGAGTCGATGCGCGCGAAAATCGGGCGTGACGAAGTTGCCTTGCCAATCGTCGGGGAAATGCTGGCTGTAAATCATTTCCAGCCCGCAGAATTTGGGATAGCTCCCCGGGCTCACGCTGCGCAACTCGCGACGCATGCCGGCATAGGTGAAATAAGTCGCGCCTGGAACCCCATAGCTGATTCCTTGAAAACCGGCGCCGTCTGTAACGAAAGATTGGCCGTAATGATCGAAGGCGTGGCCCCACGGATTGCAAAAGCCTTTCAGGAAAATGCCCAGTTCCATGGTGGGCGGACGCAAATGAAAAATGCCGCCGCTGTTCAGACGCACGACGCCGTGAGGGGTTTCGATGTGGCTATGAATGTAAATCGATTGATTGAAATAAAGCTGTCCGTCATGCCCCCAGCGCAGCGTATGAAGAATATGATGCGTATCCTCGGTGCCAAAACCTGAGAGGACGATGCGTTTTTCATCGGCCTTGCCATCGCCATTCGTATCTTTGAAGTGAAGCAACTCCGTGCTTTGCCCCACGTAAACACCGCCGTCACCCGGTTCCACGCCGGTTGGAATCAGGAGCCCGTCCGCAAACACCGATGATTTATCAGCGCGCCCGTCGCCGTCGGCATCTTCGAGCACGATGATTTTGTCATCGGCCTGTTCGCCGGGTTTGATTTGGGGATAGACCGACGAGCTGGCAATCCAAAGCCGGCCTTGCGGATCGAAATTCATTTGAATGGGTTTGGCCAGGAGCGGGTTCTCGGCAAAGAGGCTGATTTCAAATCCTTCCGCCAACTCGAATTCCGGACGGGGCCGCGGCGCAAAGGTCTGGGACGATTTGATTTCCTTCAGCTCCTGGATTTCCTCGGGGAACCTGGGCGCATCGGGATCGGCCGGCATCCATTCGAAACGCAATGGCCGTGGTTTGCGCAGGTCGGCGATCAATTTCTCCTGTTCGGCGATGAGCGGATCAAATTGTTCGATCTCCTTGGCATTCTGTCCTTGCTCATGTTTTCGGAAGCCGAAGAGGTAAGTGTTGTTTTGCGGACGCCAGCGGTGGAAAAAGAGTTCGTTTTTGCGCTGGATCGCCTGGCGAAGTTTTTGCAGCTGCTCGATGTGCGGCCCGCGATCAAGCACCGGCGCTTCGAACCATTCCTGTTCGGTCAAGGTGATCACCGGGCGGCCGTCGATCTTGAGCGTGTATTTGCCGGGATCGAATCCGGCGACTTGCAATCGAGTGAGTGTGTCCTGGACCGGTTTGCCTTCGAGACCAGGAATGGGGGGATTGGGGACTCTTTTGAACAGGCCGTTGAAAGTCAATCGATCCGGCTTCTTATTGATCTCCGTTGCTTCGAGTCCCATGCTGCCATTTCGAACCGAGCCGTCGGCCCCCACGCCCAAACGCCAGATATTCGGTTCGAGCCCAAGGCCGCGCTCGATAATATCGGCTGCCCACCAGTAGCCGTAGTCATTGAGATGAATGCCATTGTCGGTAAACCGCCGCGGGTGCCGGCCCCGCATTCCTCCCAGGAGCCGTTCGAAGAGCGGAATGAAATGGAGTTTCCGGTCCTGAGCCACTTCACGAATGGTTTTCGCATATTCTCCTAAAACGCGATTGTGCTCGGTCGGATCGGGCAATGGCGGCGGCAAATGCTCATGCGGCACCGGACTCATCAGCACAAATCGGCAATCCTTAGAAACCGACTGGATCGTGTCGATCAGCCGGTTGAGATCCTGTTTGAAATTCGGAATTGCCGCTTCCCCATCGAAGGAACTGGCCATCCCATAACCAAGAAACGCCACGGTCGGTTTCACGGCGGCAATCTGTTCCTTCAAGCGATCGAATCCTTTTTCCGGCGGATCGAAGCCGGCTCGCGAAACGCCCAGCACGGTGTCGGCGCTCCAACCGAGATTGCGGAAGGTGATGTTGCGATCGGGAAAGGCGGTGGTCAGCCGAGTCTCGATGTAACCGTAGGTTTGCTCGCGCTCGATAAAGGTGTCGCCGAAGAAAACGACGCGATCGTTATCCAGCAATTCGAATTTGGGTGTGGGCGCGCGCATGATGATCGGGCGCGCGGCGTCGGGTTGGTTGGGGGGCGCCGGGGGCGGCTGCACTGGCGCCGGCGCCAATGAGTCAAACGGCGACGCCGGTTTGTTGGCGGGCGCCTGGGTGCCGGGCGCGGGGGGTTGTGTTGCGGGGCTTTGAGCGGGCGCGAGATTTGTGGTTCCGGTAAACTTGGGTGGGACAGGTGGCACTTTGAGGGCCGGTTTATTTGTCGTTTGCGCCAGCAGCCATGGGGACAAGGAGATCGACAAAACGAAACAAAGGATTCTGGACATACTCACAACTTTCGAAAACTTGCGGCGGGGAAAAAACGAGAAACGCGCCCGGGCCGCGGCAGCGCGTCGCATGAACGATTGAGCACGTGGCTTCATTATTCTGAATTTGATTCGCGACATTTAAGCCTCAGCCTCCGCGACTGCGCAAGGGGCGATTTGGCAAACCGGCTCAACCTGCCTGCAACCGCGGCCAGGACCGCATTGCTGCTGCGGTTCACAGCAAATTGTTCCAAAAACAAGGTTCGTCGTTGAACAATGGAAAACCGGGCTTAGAATAATCGAGAAGTCATGTCGGGGAAGTACACAAATGAGATCGTGACGATGATGTTACTCCTCTGGCTTGTCACTGTCCTCGCCATTGCCCTTTGCCTCTCCCTCTATGTCGTTGCGGTTTTGAAGCGCCGCCGCCTGGCACGCGCCGCCAAGGAAGCATCCGCGAATGCGCTGGTGGTGACGCGATATCAGCCGACGATTTTTGATTTTCCCTGCCGCTGGCTGGCTATCAAGAGCACGAATTTATCGGCGGTGCAAAGCGCGCTCGGGTTGCACAATCCGAAGCCATGTTCCTGGTGCGACGGACTCTCGAGCCTCGAAGATCACAAACTGTTTCTTTCGCCGCCGGTGCAGGGGTGGATCCTGGCGATTGGCAACGGGCTGCCTGATCCGGGCGAGGACATCGATGATTGTTATCGTTTGATTGTGAAATTGAGCCGCGAGCTGGGCCAGGTTCAATTCTTCAGCACGAACCGCATTGTCAATTACCATGGATGGGTGCGGGCCGAGCGTGGCCGGATCGTGCGGGCGTATGCCTGGGCGGGCGAAACACTTTGGAACCAGGGAACACCGACTGCGGCTGAGACCGATCTGGGCATGCGCTGTTTCGATTATGGCGAACGGGCCGAAATTCTTTCCATCAACCAGGTCGATTCGAATTTGAGCAACTCCGAAAAGGTGAGTGCGCTGGCCGCGCGATGGAGCATTGATCCGACGACGTTGGACGAAACCGTTTTCTCTTCCGGGCAGGGAATTGCCGGTGATTGGCTGCACACGCGGCAGGCCTGAAGCGGGAGTGTTGCAGATTTTTTCGCGCGTTTTCTGACGTTTTCTTTTTGCGCCCCAGGGCTTTGGAAGGAGGCGTGACCCCATGAACTGAGGCGGAAAAACTCTCCGCAACGAAAGCTTGCCAAATCCAGTCGCCTGCATAGATTTAACGGCTCATTGTCTAGGACCATGAATTTTGTCACACTGAACGGCCTTTTAGCGTTAGCCCCGCCGCCCCAGCCCGGCACGGCTCCCAACCCCACCGGCCAGGCGTTTTACACGTTCGGCATGCTGGCCCTGATGGGCGTCATGTTCTACTT
>JBFMDG010000211.1:0-10373 GCA_040754135.1 Verrucomicrobiota bacterium | reverse complement strand
TAGAATCGATTGCGACGGATCCGGATCCTTGATCGAAGCGCCAGTATGCCACCAAGCCACTCTCGGTGCCTCGAAGTGTCGTGTGCATCGCATCTCGAATTTCCTTCCCGGTCCGGGCCATGCTCCAGATTTGCGTCTCATCGATTTCGCCGGTGAACTCCGATAAATATGGTCCGATTCGAAGGGGCCCTTCAGATGCAACTCGCCTCTGCTCTTCGGACGAAAGCGCTCGTGAAGTTTCCAAAACTCCATCCACGTAGAGCGCGGCTTCCGCGCCAACAACCAATGCGACATGATGCCATTGCGAAAGCTGGATCGAACTTACCCCATTGAGGTTGACAGTATTCTGCGGGGCATTGTACCAGGCATGGACTTTGGAGTTCGCAACCAAAATCCCGTAACTGTTCGGCACATTTGGCGCGGGCATCACCAAAAGCACCGCTGGCGTCGTCTGATTTTCAAGCATTCGGAACCAGAGCGAAACGGTGATCGGGAATAAAGCCAAGTCCGACGAGCGGGCGATCTCTACAAAACTATTGTTATTTCGAAAACTCAAAGCGGTCCCGCTGCCTGGATTCATCGTGACAAACTGTCGTGTCTCACCCACAACCACGCCCAACTCGTTCGACGCTCCAGCCCGGTATTGATAAACAGTTCCTGGCAAGAGCCCTTCCACCACCTGCACGAGGGACACGTCATTCGTTGTCGATCCAACCTCACCCGTCATGATTCGGAAATCCAGATCCGCACCTAATCCCAAATCGAAAAAGCCCACAGCGGGAAATCCACCTGAATTGGCTATTCCTCGCAGTCGCACGGCGCCAGGTGACAGGTTTATGGCGAAACCGGTTTCCGCTTCCGGCAACCCTGTCACCTTGAGGACCGCAAAGCTCTCAATGGCGGTGTTTCCGGTTTGGTCGGAGTAGATCGTCTCTACCACGTTCGTAAAAATGCGGGCCCGTCCAGCCTCGAGTTGGACTTGCACCAGACACTGCGTTTGCACATCACTCAATCTGACACCGCTCACACTGATTCTGTCGCTGCCCGGTTCCGCCGTCACTTTGATGTCAGGACAATCGCTTCGGACGGATGGGGACTGAGCCACAACCATGCCCTCAGGGAGTTGATTCGTGAAGCTGACGTTTCTGAGCGGAGCCAAACCACGGTGTTGCACTACGAAACTGAGCGTAACGGGCTCGCCGTATTTAATCACTGCCGGGTCGAAGTTCATGTTCAGTCCGGCCGGAAACAAACTGGCGTCAACCTCATAGGCGCCAATGTCACAAGCCGTGCGTTGCGGCCTGCGCACACCACGTTGATCAGTCGAAGGGCATCGCGCATCGTCCCCGGCGTCAATCGCTGGACTTCCGTCGAGCACCGCCATGGTCTGAGTAAACCCTCCATTGGCGGCCAACGGTCCAAGTTTCGGATCAAGATTGTTTCGGCTGCCCGTGGCAGAAAACTGCCATGTGCCATCTGAACTGATGTTGTGTCCCAGGTCCAGAACGGGTTGATGCCGCATTTCGTTCGGACTCTCGGCAAATATCGAATTCTTTACGCCAATGGCTGCCGATACAATCGTCCCGACGGCACCTCCGCCCTGATCCTCGCCGAAGCGCATCGCGCCGGCGGGTCCTTGAGAACCATCTGTGCCGGCGAATCCGCCGTCACCGCCTTGGCCACCTTCTCCGGGCTGACCGGGGATGACAATGTTTTGAGCGAAAGTGCAGTTGAGCAATTCGGCAATGTTGGCCTGGAAGACAACGCCTCCTCCAGTGCCAAGCCTCCATCGCCGCCAACACCGCCGCTCGCACCGATTGGATTCACATCGTGGAACACTCCCCCCGTGCCTCCTTCTCCTCCCTTTCCGCCGCGGACGGTATTTCCAACGAAAGTGCAGTTCACAAATTTGCAATTTCCGGAAAAAGCTCCACCACGCGCAAGCGATCCTGAGCCACCTGGACCTCCCGGCCCCGCGCGTTGTAGATCGCTGTCCGCTCCAACACCACCTTTTCCACCACCGCCACCGATCGCCTCATTAAAAGCGAACGTGACGTTGGTGATACTCATTGTGACCTGCGCCACAATTGCCCCTCCGAACGCATGCGAACCTCCCCCACCCTCATAGCCGGGACCAGGGATGCTTCCGCAATTACTCCCTTTGCCTGCATTCCCCCCATCCCCACCCTTGGCCATGTTGGAAAAGAAGCTGCAATCACGGATCACGACTCCATCCCCTCCCGCAATAAACACAGCCCCTCCTTGTGCCTGGCCACCCGAGCCTCCTGAACCGCCCCCCGGATCACAACCGCTTGGGCTTAGTCCCCCACGCCCGCTTGCTCCGCCATTGCCACCGATCGCGCTGTTTCCAGCAAACACACAATGCCGCATGCGTGACCCATTTTGGTTCCATGAGATGGCGCCACCATACGCTTGACCACCGCCGCGACCAACCTGCCCCGCTTCGCCTGGCTGGCCATCGGCACCCCGCAGGCCATGAAACCCTTGAGCGATGTTGTTGGTAAAAGTACATGCCTCCAGAACAGTGCTGCCCGGTTGCAACAGAAACATGGCTCCACCAAAACTCTGTTGATGCGCTCCTCCAATCATTGAGCTGTTGCTAACGAAACTGCAATTCGTCGCTGTCAAAATCGCGGAAGAAAAGATGGCGCCCCCGCCTCCGGAAATCTGTGGCGTCTCGGCGGATCCTTCGGCGCGATTATTCAGGAAAGTGCAATCCTCGATTTGCAACCTCCCGCCATCGCCTCGTGCTGCAACTGCGCCACCTCGACCTGGGATTCCCTTGGCTACATTGTTTTCAAATTTGCACCGCACCAGGACCACGGAAGCTCCCATCAAGCTTATAGCACCGCCTTCAGGCGCGTAGCCATCGCTAATGGTCAACCCTTTCAGCGTAATTAATCGATCCGTTTGCGGAAACGAAAAGAGACGCACTTTGCCGCCGCCGCTAAGGATGACTGAACGTCCTGAAGCATCGATTGTGGTGTTGACGGTGATTTCGATGCTGTTCGACAGGAGAATAACTCCATCGCATCCAAACGTGACAGTGCCTCCGCCTTCGAGGGCTTGTCGCAATGCGCTTTCAGTGCACTCGGTGACGATCCCTTCCGAGAAAATTGAACCTGTTGCTATCAAGATAATGAACCCCAGCAAAAGGAGTCGTTTGAACGTGTTGGCTTTGGGGCGGCCAGTTCGACCTGGGCAAAGTGTGTTCGAGCAAGAACCAACGACTCGCGCGTCGGTGGAATAAAGGCTGATTCGCATCCTATGACCCTTTCTTTTGCTGCGGCGGTCTCCTGGAGTTGACGAAGCGGAGTGTGTCTTAGCTCGAGTCATAAAGTCAAGACTCTATGTTCAATACGAATGATGCGGATGGGGTGATCGAACATTCGACGCTACGGCTATTCGGTAGCAGCCTGAAATAAGTCGGGTCTACTTTTTTCCGCGCGCGTGCTCCAACTTTGGACTTTGCGCTTGCCCACGCGCAAAGGGCGCTTTGGCGGAGTGATGACTGGCAAGCGCGTATCGCTTGGTCGAGGTGCGGCATGACCTGGAATAAATGATCGAACTCACATTCGATGCTACGGTCGTTGCAGCCTGACATAAGTCGGCTCCATTTTTTCTGCGCGCATGCTTCAACTTGGGACTTTCAGCAATTCTCTTTGCCAGCGCGGCAGCTTTGCTTAGGATGTCCGCACCGTCGATATGCGCCACATCGATCAGAGTTTTGTTGGCGGGTTCGGGCTAGGGTTGGCATTGGCAGCCATGCCGCTGCCACAAACCGCCGCGGCTGACCTCGCCTGGAAATCGCTTTTCAACGGCAAAGATCTTTCCGGTTGGGACACCTGGCTCGGCCCGGCCAGTGGCGGCTATCACGACCCGAATTCGAGCAAGGAAAAACCGATCGGGTTGAACAAAGATCCTCTCGGAATATTCACGATCATCAGCAAAGACGGCGCGCCGGCCATTCGCATTTCCGGCCAGGTCTTTGGCGCGATCACTTCACACGAACAATTCGGGAATTGTCACATCCGAGTCTCCTACAAGTGGGGCGAGAAGAAATGGCCCCCGCGGCACGAACCAAAGCACTACCGCGATTCGGGCATTCTCTACTGGTGCATCGGCGAGCATGGCGCCGGCAGCTATGCCTGGATGCGCTCGGTCGAATGCAACATCATGGAAAAGGGCGTCGGCCAATGGTGGAGTGTGGCTGGCAGTTATGTCGATATCGAAGGCCGCAAGGTCGTCCTTGAAAAAGATCCGCGCGTTCCGTATCGCGGCGAAGGGCCCGGAGAACAATGCATCGTATGGGAACCCGGTGCGCCGCGCTTCACCACCAGCGAAGGGATCACGTCGCTCCTTGATCCGGAAAAGCCTGGTGAATGGAACGTCTGCGAGGTGATCGCCTGGGGAAATATCGGCATTCACCTCTTGAATGGCGAGGTGGTGCTGGTGGTACTCAATCCGCGCTACAAAGAAGGCTCGCGCGAAATCCGATTCGACCGCGGGAAGATTCAATTGCAATCTGAAGGCGCCGAGTTGTTTTACCGCAGCGTCGAGGCGCGCGCGATTTCCGAAATCCCCGCTTCGCTCTTGAAGCATGTGCCGCCCACTGTCACGGACGAAACCGGATTTGTTCCGCTGCTCACCGGTGACAACGCGCGCCATTGGAAACAATGTGGCCCGGGCAAATTCGACCTGCGCGACGGCATCGCGACCGGCGAAGGAGGGATGGGCCTGTGGTGGTATGCGCAACGGCCGTTTACGAATTTCGTTTTGCGCGGCGAATGGATGCAGGAGGGTGCCGAGTCGGATTCGGGGATCTTCATGCGTTTTCCAGACCCGGGCAATGACCCATGGGTGGCCGTGAAGCAGGGGCACGAGTTCGAAATCGGCGATCCTCAACCGGCGCAAGGAAAGGAAGCCACCGGCTCATTTTATCCCTTTCATTCGCCTGTGCAGGTTGCCGTAAAACCGTGGGGCGAATGGAACAGTTACGAACTTACCTGCATCGGGCCGAATTACTCGCTTCGCATCAATGGGCAACTCGTCAACACCTGGACGGACGACCAGAAACGTCCGCTGGCGGGGTACATTGGCTTGCAGAATTACCCTTACAAACAAGCCGTGCGGCATCGAAACCTTCGGATCAAAGAGCTGCTCTGATGCGCGCCGCGGCCCTCAACCGAAAACCGCTCGGAGTGGGCATTATCGGCTGCGGCAATGTGCTCAGCGCTTATCTTCCCGCCCTCGAAAAACTTCAAATTCGCGGTCTGGCAAACGCCGTCATGGCCTGCGGACGGGAAGCGCAACGCGAGACTTGCACCGCGCTTGGTTTGGCTCGTTTCACGACGGAAGCGGAGGCGGTGTTCGCCGCGCCGGAAGTGGATCTGGTTTTGATCCTCAGCTCCATGCCGAGTCATGCCTCGCTCGCGTGCGCGGCCTTAAGTGCGGGCAAGCATGTCCTCCTCGAAAAACCATTGGCTACCTACCTGGCGGAAGCGGCAAATCTTGTTCAATTGGCTCGAGCCAGCCGTGGTCATCTCGTGTGCGCCCCATTCACCTTGTTGAGTCCAACGTTTCAAACGATGGCTCGGCGCATTGCCACGGGTGCGATTGGCAAGCCCTGCCTGGCGCGCGCCCGTTACGGCTGGGCGGGTCCATGGTGGAGCGAATGGTTTTATAAACCGGGCGGCGGCTGCCTTTTCGATCTTGGCGTTTATTGCATCACCAGTCTCACCGGATTGCTCGGCCCGGCCAAACGCGTCATGGCCATGACTTCCGTGGCCATTCCGGAACGAGAAATCAACGGACGCAAAATTCGCGTCGAAGCGGAAGACAGCGCGCAAGTGTTGCTTGATTTTGGCGGCGGCACTTCGGCCGTTGTCACCTGCGGTTTTACGATGCAACAATATCGAACTCCCGCCCTCGAAGTTTACGGCGCCACCGGCACCATTCAGATGTTGGGCGACGATTGGGATCCGGATGGCTATGAACTTTGGCAAAATGAAGTGGGCGCGTGGCAACTCTTCCGCGAAACACAACCTGATTGGTCGTGGACCGATGGATTGAGGCATCTGGTCGAGTGCATTCATTCGGGCACAACTCCAAAGGTCACGCCCGAACATGCCTATCATGTGCTGGAAATCATGCTTCGCGCGCAAGATTCGGGGCGCGATGGCCGGGCGCATGCCATCGAAAGCGGTTTCCCCGCGCCAGATCTTTCCGAACCCATCGTCGCAGAAGCGGCGCATTTGCAGCACGACCGCACTCGTGAACATTTGCCATCCACGCCGCCGCCGTCATCCAATGTTTCGGGAGGCATCGCATGATGCGTCCGTGGCTGGTGTGGACACTCGTGGCGATTATTTGTTGGGGGTTTTGGGCGGTGCTGGGCAGATTGACTTCGCTCTCGGCCGCGCTACTTCAAGTGCTCTCGACCGCGGGAATTCTGCCCGTGCTCATCCTGCTCGCTTTGTCCGGCCGATTGACTGCCACGGGAAACAGGCGGCAAGGTGTGGCGCTGGCATTTGCATCCGGCCTGGTCACATGCTTCGGCAACATCGCGTATTACGACGTGCTCAACCGCGGGGAAAAAGCGGCGACGGTCGTGCCGCTGACCGCGCTCTATCCGCTCGTGACGGTGGTCCTGGCCCTGATCTTTCTCAAAGAAAAACTAAATGCCTGGCAACGGCTGGGCATTGCCTTTTCGCTCATGGCCATTTGGCTGTTTAATGTACCGTCGGCAAAAGGCCTTGTGTCGCCATGGCTGACAGCGGCTTTGATCCCCATTGTTTTTTGGGGCGTGGCCGGGCTGCTTCAGAAATTGGCGACAAATCAAATTTCTGGCGAGCTCTCCACGCTTTGGTTTTTGTCGGCGTTCATTCCCGTGGCGATTGTGCTTTGGTTGCGCGATCCGATGAGCTGGAGCGCCGTGGCTGAGCACACCGCAGTGGCCGTGGCCGTCGGCCTGACATTCGCCCTCGGAAATTTTGCGTTGCTCTGCGCGTTCGCAAAAGAAGGCAAAGCGTCGGTCATCGCGCCGCTCGCGGGACTCTATCCATTGATCAGCATTCCCATTGCAATCATCGGATTGCAGGAACGAATTGGCGCGCGCGAATCCGCGGGAATTGCTATTGCGCTTTTGTCGGTCGTGGCGCTTTCACGAGAATCGGCTGGACAACCGAACCCTGCGCCAGCCAAAGCTGCAGTGAAAAATGAAATCCATCCTTGAGTTGTTGAACGAAGATGTCGTGCTCGGCGACGGCGGTTATCTGATCGAACTCGAACGCCGCGGGTACGTCGATAGCGGCTCCGGCCGCGAGAAGGTCGGCACGGGCAAAGGCAGCGGACAATTCACTCCCGAAGTGGCGATCGAAAATCCGGGAGCGTTGCTGGAATTGCATCGCGAGTTCTTGAATGCGGGCTCGCAAGTATTGCAAGCGTTGACCTTCTTTGGCACGCGGGAAAAGCTCGGCCGGGCCGGTTATGGCACCCAGGCTGAAGCCATCAATACCGCAGCCGTAAAAATCGCCAAAGAAGCCGCCGCAGGCAAAGCGCTGGTAGCGGGAAGCGTTTCCCGAACGCAAATGATCGAACGCGAAGGCATGTCCGCACTGCCCCAAGCCAAAGATCATCTCGCCGAACAAATCCGGTTTCTAAAAGCGGCCAGGGTGGACTTTCTAATTCTCGAAACGTTTTTCCACCTGGCCGAAATGCGGCTCGCGCTGGAATGCGCAAACGCCGCAGGGCTTGCTGCGGTCGCCACCATGAGTTTCCGCCCGCTCATCAGCCGGTGCACAGACGGGTTCACCCCTGCGGAATGTGCGCAGGCGATGGCCGATTTGGGCGCGCTGGCCGTCGGCGCGAATTGCGAACAGGAACCGGCGCGCATGCTGCCCTTGCTCCGTGAAATGCGCGCGGCGGTGTCCGTGCCCATCGCGGCGCAGCCGGCGGCGTTTCGCACAACGGATGCCTGTCATTGTTTCACGCGTCAGCCGGCTTTTCCTGACGAACTGGAAACAATTCAAATTGCGCGCGGTGAGTTTGCTGAATTTGGCCGGCAGGCTCGATCTGAAGGCTTTCGGTATGTGGGCGGTTGTTGCGGTTGTAACCCCGCCTACATCCGCGCTCTGGCTCGAGGACTTGCGGAAGGCAAATGAACGTTCACATCCAGGCCACTCCGGAATTGGCCAACGAGACGGCGACAGACCTGCTCGCCCGCTGGCTCGCCCAATCCGATGTGCGAACGGTGATGGTTGCCGCTGGGAATACACCGATCGAGTTGTATCGTCGGATTGGATTGCGAAAACTTTCACCGTCGCATTTGACGGTGTTTGCCCTGGACGAGTATGTCGGTGTGCCGCTCGATGAGCCCCGCAACTGCGCCAACCTGTTGCGGCGATCTGTTGCGGAGGCATGGGGCCTTCCCGCAAATCAATTCTTCACCATCAGTTCGCTTGAAGACCAGGCATTGGCGAGCGTACGGGACCATGAATCACGCATCGCCCAAGCGGGCGGGCTGGACGTGATTGTTCTTGGACTTGGTCAGAATGGGCATCTCGGATTTAACGAGCCGGGCAGCGCGCCGGATTCGACTGCTCGATTGCTGGATCTGGATCCCATTTCCGTTGAAGCCAATCGGAAATGGTTCCATGGCGATTATGCGCCCGTTAAAGGTGTGACGGTGGGATTACGCACGATCCTTTCGGCGCGCCGCGTTCTACTGCTGGCTTTTGGAACACACAAACGCACCGCAGTAAAGGCGATGATTGAAGGGCCTGTGACTACGGACTGTCCGGCGTCGTTCTTGCAAACCCATCGGTGCACCCACGTGTTTCTAGACGCAGCGGCCGCATCGGAGTTGAGCAACCGATCATGAAGTTCGAGCCGTGCCACGTTTTGGGGATTGATGTTGGAGGAACAAAAATTGCCGCTGGAGTGGTTGGTTTTCCCGAAGGCCAAATCCACACACGGCACATCATTCCAACTTTGCCCCATCGGCGGAGTGACGCCGTGCTCAAGGACCTTGTTTCCCTCGTAGAAAAAATCATTCAACAAGCTCGAACCAGCGGCGTGGTGATTGATGGCATCGGTTTGGGCTTGTGCGAACTGGTCGGACTGGATGGAACCATATTGAGTGGGCACACGCTCTCCTGGCGAACCGCCGAGGTGCAAGAGGCTCTCGGCCAATTCGGGCTGGTCACGATAGAAGCAGACGTTCGAGCGGCGGCGTTGGCGGAAGCCATTTTTGGCGCCGGACTGCCCTATTCGATTTTTGTTTACGTGACGATTGGCACCGGAATCAGTTCCTGTCTGGTTTTGGATGGCCAGCCCTTTCCAGGCGCGCGCGGGGCAACCGGCACGATTGCGAGCAGTGTGATAGCCCTCCCATGCCAGCATTGCGGTGATATCAATCGGCTTTCGATCGAGGAGATTGCCTCGGGTCCGGCTCTATTCCGGCGATTTCAGCAACGCCAACCAGACCAGTGTCTCAGCGCGGAAGACGTTCTACTCCTCGCAAATGAAGGTCATCGCGATGCGCTCGCTGTGGTGCATTCGGCCGCGAACGCGCTTGGCTCGACGCTGGCGCAACTGGTCAATGTCCTCGATCCGGAAGCTCTCGTCCTCGGGGGCGGTCTGGGGTTGAGTCAGGGCGTGTTTCAGGAAGAACTCGAGCGTTCAACGCGCGCGGCCATTTGGGCCGGTGTGAATCGCAACCTGCCGATCGTGCAAGCCTCCACTGGAACTGACGCCGGAGTGATTGGCGCCGCCGCCGCGTGGCGAGCGAAAAGAAAACTCAGGTAACACGCGAGCCACTCCAACGCGAACACTCAAAATCGATTCCAGCAATCCCAAGCAGCTGAAAATTGCGTCACCAATCTCTCCGCCCCCCATGTAACCATGTAACCATGTAACCCATCGCCCCCCGCTCCCTTCGCTCTTTGACTTAACCCATCCCCATCGAGAGGAGAAACTCGATGTTGCTGCGCGTTTTTTTCAGCTTGTTCAACATCAATTCCATCGCCTCCACCGGCGGCACACCGGTCAAGGCGCGACGGAGGATAACCACACGGTTGTATTCGTCCGGATGATACAGAAGCTCTTCCTTGCGCGTGCCCGAAAGTTCGATATTGATCGACGGGAAAATGCGTCGATCGACGAGATGCCGGTCGAGATGGATTTCCATATTGCCCGTGCCTTTGAATTCTTCAAAGATGACTTCATCCATGCGCGATCCGGTATCGATCAACGCCGTCGCCATGATCGTCAAAGATCCGCCCTCTTCAATATTGCGCGCCGCGCCGAAGAATCGTTTGGGCTTGTGCAGCGCGTTGGCATCGACACCGCCC
>JBFMDG010000210.1:0-10392 GCA_040754135.1 Verrucomicrobiota bacterium | reverse complement strand
GCTGCCGGCCTTGGCTTTTCAACCTGGACCGCGCTCAAGGAACGGCGCGCGCGCCAGCGGGCCGAGGAGGCGGAGCGGGCCGCGGATACAGCGAAACAGATCCTCTCCGACGTTCTGGAAGGGGTGGACCCATCCGTTGCCCGGGGGCGTGACACGACGGTTCTGAAGGAGCTTCTGGGGAAGATCTCGGAGCGTGTGGACACAGGACTGACCAACCAACCCGGCGTTGAAGTCGGCCTGCGCATGACGCTCGGCAAAGTTTATAAAGCCTTGGGAAACTATGACCAGGCAGCGGCAGTGCTCCAACAGGCGTTGAACGTCGCAAGAAGGTCATGGGGAGATGATAGCAGGGCAGTTGGGTTTTCTCTGTCGCTGCTTGCGCGGGTGCTCATCCAGCAGGGGAAACTCGATGAAGCCGAAGCGGCTTACAAGGACGCGGTGAGAATTTTGAACCAGTCAAAGGAAACCGATTATCTCGAAATGTCCGCGTTGCTGATTGACATGAGCGCGCCGCTCGCCTTGAAAGGAAGGCTTGATGAGGCCGAACCTTTGCTTAAGCGCGGCATTGCCCTGCGAAGGCGCGGGCTGGGAACCAATGATTCATCCGTCGCCGTCGGTCTGAACAACCTGGCGAATTTGTTGCATGCTCAAGGCAGGCTGGAAGAAGCCGAAGCCGCCATGGAGGAGGCGCTCGCCATCGACAGAGAATTGCTGCCACCGGTACATCCGAACCTCGCCACCAAGCTGCTTAACCTGGCCACACTCGTTCAGCGCCGAGGCAAACTGCCGGAAGCCGAGAAACTTTACAACGAGGTCCTCGGAATGCAGCGCGAAATTCTCGGCGAAGAACACGCGGACATTTCGCTGACACTCCATAACCTGTCCACATTGCTGCGAGAAGACCGCCGGCTTGAGCCAGCCGAGGAATATGAAAACAAGGCGATTGCCATGCGCCGAAAGGTGGCGCCCGGTCCTCATCCGTTCCTGGCCAGGTACCTCGGGAATCTGGCTCTGATATTGGCCGATCGAGACAAACTGTCGGATGCCGAAAAAGCCGCTCACGAGGCGGTAACTATTTGCAGCAACCTCTTCGGCAACGATCATACCGACGTTGCCCGCGCGCTCGATACGCTCGCGCGCGTCCTGCACAAGCAGAACAAACTCGTCGAAGGGGAAGCCACCGCCAGGCAGGCCAGGGCCATTTTCGAAAACAAGACGCCCAACGATCCGCGAACCTTCACGGCACGCGTAACACTCGGCGAAATTCAACTGGCGCAGGACCGTTATTCCGATGCGGAACCATTGCTGCGCGCCGGATGGGAAGGCTTGGAAGCGCGCAAAAGCATCCTCAACGTATCCGACCAGGAGCGCCTGAAGAGCGCGTTGAAAGGGCTGGCCCAAATCTGCGAGCACACTAACCGCCCGTCCGAAGCGGCCCATTGGCGACAGAAGCTTGCAGAGCTCGATGGAAAGAGAAAAGTCAGCCTGCCGCCGGGCTCTGAACAGTGATCGCCGCCAAATATTCATGAGTGGCCTTTCAGAGACTTATCTTTTGGTTGGCGGGTTTTGCCTTCGGATTTCGCTTTGCTTCAGGAAGTCCAAATCCTAGCCATCCGCGTATGCGGAATTGGGCATGGATAGCCAGGTGATCGGCCTGCGAAAAATCCGTGTGTTTGCAGGCCGCCTGGTCCGCCGTCGGAATCATCCGTCGGAATCATATTAGCACTAAATCACACCATGAAATCCACCTCTGGCCCCGTTCTCCCCAACACCCGGCTTCTTCAAATCGCGTTCCTTTCGTTCGTCACCGTGAATACGTTTGCCGCCACGTTCACCGACAATAACTGGATCAGCATGAACCCCAACTTGCCAGGCGCTGACGGCGATGTTAAGGCGGCAGCGGCCGACACGTCTGGCAACGTGTACGTGGGCGGTGAATTCGCCGTTATAGGGAATGTCGTGGCCAATGGCATCGCCAAATGGAACGGCAGCCGTTGGTCCAAGCTCGGTTTGGGAATGCGCGGCAAATATTTGAACACGGGCTGGCGTGTGAATGCGCTGGCCATTTCGGGCACCGATTTGTACTCCGCCGGCTCCTTCACAAGCGCGATCAATAGCAACGGAACGGCCGTAACGGTCAACTCCATCGCCAAGTGGAACGGAACCAATTGGTCGTCGCTGGGATTGGGAGTAAGCGGCGACGGTGACGTGAATGCGCTCGCCGTGTCAGGCGGCGATGTTTACGCCGGCGGCAATTTTACAACGGCTACCAACAGCAACGGCGCGGCCATCGCTGTCAATAGGCTTGCTAAATGGAACGGCAGCACCTGGTCAGCGTTGGGTTCAGGTGTGAATGGAACCGTGCGTGCACTGGCGGTCTCCGGCAGTGACTTGTATGTCGGCGGCTCTTTCACGACCGCGGGCGGTTTGACGGTCAATCGCATCGCTAAATGGGATGGCACGCGTTGGTTGGCGCTCGGTTCGGGGATGGAAGGCCAGTTCACGATTGGATTCCCTGTGGTGAATGCACTAACGTTTTTGGGCGGCGAACTATGGGCTGGAGGTCGGTTTACGATGGCCGGCGGCGTTCCAGTTCATCAAATTGCCAAATGGAACGGAAACACTTGGTCCGACGGGAGCCAGGGACTGGGTGATTTCGGCAACATTGTCTATTCGCTGGTGGTTTCGGGCGGCGCTCTCTATGCCGGAGGCGGATTCTTCTCAGGCCAGTCCTTCTTATCCGGATGCGTGGCAAGATGGGACGGGAGTAGCTGGTCGGCAGTCGGTTTGGGGATTCACAAAGAGGTGCTCGCAATGGCGGTGTCCGGCGGCAACGTGTATGCCGGAGGCCGATTCAACTCTACGACCAACGAGGCCGGTCAAGCTGTAACGACCCTACGCATCGCTCAGTGGAACGGGAACGACTGGTCAGTGCCAGGTTTGGCACAGGAGGGGACGAAATTCATCCCGTCGGACTTTTCACTTCTGGGGAACGAATTGTATGCGATTGGGACGGTCGCAACGGCTGGCGTGGGTGCAGCTGAAAAATTTGTCGCAAAGTGGAATGGCAGCGATTGGGAGCTGCTTGGTTCCGGGTTCGGCGGCATCAACTACCCTTCGGTCAATGCATTGGCGGTGATCGGCAACGATCTGTACGCAGGTGGATCATTCTCAACAGCTAGCGACAACCTAGCCGCGAACGTTGCAAAATGGGACGGCAGCAATTGGTTGGCATTGGAGTCTGGAGTCGGCGACCCATTCCGCGGCCATGCCGTGAACGCGCTCGCTGTGTTGGGCACAAATCTATTTGCAGCCGGCTTGTTCGACTCAGCGGGCGGCGTCCCGGCTATGTGCATCGCGAGATGGGACGGTATCAGTTGGTCAAGCTTGGGTACAGGAATGGGTGGCACTTACCCCTTGGTGCTATCTTTGGCTGTCCTCGGGAACGATCTCTACGCAGGAGGTTTCTTCACAATCGCCGGAGGGATCACGGCAAATCGTGTTGCCAAATGGAATGGCAGCAACTGGTCGGCGCTCGGCGCTGGAGTGACCGCAGCCGAAATCGGAACCGGACCCGATGTCAGCGCATTGGCGGTGATTGGCAACAATCTGTATGTGGCCGGTGCCTTCACGGCCGCCGGCGGCAATTCATCGATTAAATATATCGCGCGCTGGAATGGCAGCACCTGGTCGGGACTCGGCTCGGGCGTAAACGCCCCCGCGTATGCATTGGCGGTTTCCGGCAGCGACCTGTATGTGGGCGGCGGATTCGGGGAGGCAGGGGGTATTCCAGCACTTCAGATTGCCAAATGGACCGGCAGCCGTTGGTCGGCGCTCGGCTCGGGCATGGCAGGCCGTCCCGGGACTTACTGGGCTGTGAACGGACTGAGAGTGATAGGAAATGATCTTTACGTGAGGGGCGCGTTCACAATTGCTGGCGGGAAGGTCTCAGCCGGAATTGCCCGCGCCAGAATCAGTTTCACTCCGGACACGCTGGCATTGAAGGTCTCGCCCGGCGGGATTCCCGGCGCACACACCAACACGCTTACCTTCGCGGGCGTTCCCCATTATCCCTACATCATCCAATACGCCACCAACCTGACGGACAGTCCGTGGTTCACTCTTTCCACTAGTGCGCCGGATCCACACGGCATCGGCGTGGCCGTCGATGCCGTCGCCACCGGTCCGCAGCGGTTCTATCGCGTGGGATATCAGCCGTGAAATCAACTTTCCCACGAACGAACCTTCACGACCGTGAAAACGAACCGAATTTTGGAGTCATCAAACCCTGTTCGTCTTGGTCGTAGCCCTGAATACGACTGGCGCCACTTTCACCGACGCGACTGGATTAGCATGCGAGGACTCCAGGAAGCGCCGTATGTTCACGATGTGGGCTTGCGGCATCGCGGCATCAGGCATTCTGCTTGAGGCTTGACTTTCCATTTGCGCTCCTCAACGTAATCGAAAATCCCAAAACTGGTCGTATCGCTATGAAACTGTCCTCCCGTCTGGCTCCAGGATTTACGCTCATTGAGTTATTGGTGGTGATCGCCATCATTGCCATCCTGGCCAGCATGTTACTTCCCGCCTTGTCGCGGTCGAAATTGAAAGCGCAATCAATCAAATGCGCCAATAATCTCAAGCAGATGGGGGTCGCTCATTTCATGTATGTCAATGACTTCGGGAAAACTGTTCCTTACGCGCAGTATCAGGATTTGTGGATGCGAGCTTACATCGAATTCCATGCAGCGGTAAATCAAGTGAGATTATGCCCGACCGCGCCCGAGCATGAAGGACGCGCCGCGCGCAAATCGACGCGCGCGCCGGGAGGAGCAGGGATGTTTCCTGAGTGCGGAACGCTTGACCAGGCATGGCTTTGGCCGACGAATGGCGCTTGGGGAAGTCCGAGCGCCAGAGGCTATCATGGCAGCTATGCTTTTAACTCATGGCTCTACGCGGGAGGCTGGCCTTCTTCATGGGCCGACGAAAAGCTCGCGTTTAAAGCCGAGACAGACATCAAAACGCCGGCGCTGACTCCCGTTCTCGGCGATTCAGTCTGGGTGGATGCGTGGCCAAAAGCGGACAACCGCCCTTCGTTCAATGGATATTACGGTTGGAATGACGGTGGCATCGGCCGTTACCTGATTGCCAGGCACGCCGCCGGTTCCGCGGATCAATCGAAGGCGACCAGATCGAGCACCGGTCCGTTAAAAGGCGCGGTGAATATGGTTTTCTCAGAAGGGCACGTGGAAACGATCCGTTTGCCCCGGCTTTGGCACCTCACCTGGCACAAAGGATACGAGCCGCCACAAAGGCCTCCCTTCTGATCACGAATGGCACCAGCGAAATATTCCATCCATGTCCACCATTCAAAAACTCCTCGTTCGTTTTCTTCCGCGTCGATGGGCGCAAAGCATGGAGGCCGAATCGCGTGCCTGGATGGTGCGATGCTCCTGCGGATTCGGCAGGTCGGTTTGGGAAATGGGTGGAGTCCGGTGGAAAGCAGCGGGCCGGCCGCGTGTTTATATGACCTGCCCAAAATGCGGCCAAAAATCCTGGCACACCTTCACCAAAGAGCCCATCGCTTCCGCGTCATCAGGCAATTAAAATTGGCATCGGGCAAAGCGGATTTGCTGGGGCCGAACCCTACAAGGCACTCACTTCTGCCGCGGGTCCGCTAAGAATTGCTTCCATTTCAGACGCCAAGATCGGGGATGGCTGGATGAACGACTCAGGTTGACGCAACGACGGCGTGATCGAGGTTTTGATAGAAAAATCCTGCCGGTGACTCGACTGGCAGTGGCGTGGTTTGAAACAGAAGGAGGATGTATGTGGAATTCAAATTGGATCAAAGCGACAGCCGTCGGCGTTCTCACCCTGGGGCTCGTCGGATGCGAAAACTTGCCCGGTGACCGCGGCACTCAAGGCGCGGTGATCGGTGGCGTTAGCGGCGCAGCCGTCGGAGCAGCCGTGGGTGGAGAACGGCATCGGGTTCTCGGCGCAATTCTAGGTGGCGCACTCGGCGCAGCCGGCGGTTATGTGGTCGGAGCCAAGACAGACAAGACCGATGATGCCGCCGGGGCCCAGCAAGCGACACAAGCATCGCAACAGCAACCGGCCACTGTGGAAGACGCCATGTCCGCGACGACAGGCGATTTGAACAGCGATGGGTTTGTGACCCTGGACGAAGTGGTAGCGATGGACCAAGCCGGTTTCAGCGACGAAAAGATTCTGGAACGGTTGCGTGCCACTGGCCAGGTGTTTGAACTCACGGAGGAGCACAAAAAATATCTGACGGATCGCGGAGTCAGCCGGCATGTCGTTGATCAAATGCCGTTGCTCAATCAAACCGCGCGCGAAAATGTCATCAGCAAACCGAACCCGTGATTGCGGCGTGGCAGGGTTGAAGGGTTGAAGGGTTGGGAGCGGTCGAGGACGCGAGGGAGCGGTTTACAGTTTTAACCGCTTCACCGCTTTCTGCGCCAGGCGGTTCAAGTCACGTGGCAAACGGTGCACTAAGGTCGTGAAATCGCGCAGTTGACGCGCCGCGCTCACGAGTAACTCGGCCATATTCACGCCGTCTTTGACTTCCACATATTCTTCACCGATGCGGTTATCGGCGGTGCGGTTGTGATAATTCCCCAAGGCGACGCATACGGCCGCGGTTTGGAAACCAAATTCCTGAAAAGCGGTGCCCTCACAAGTGCCTCCGGGCATCAACGCTCGCTGAAAACGGAACGCGCGGTTTTTCTTTTCCAGCTCCTTGGCCACTTCCCACAGGAACCGGCATGCGGCCGAATCAAAGATCGAAGTGCGATCGCCCACGCGCAGAATGACGCCCTCACCCATCCTTACGGGTGGCCGTTCCTGGCTCGCTTCCAATGAAATGACGAGCGCGTTCTTGGGGATCGACGCGCCACGCATGGCGGCAAGCGCTCCCAGGAATCCGACTTCCTCCGCTCGCGAAAGCAACCCTATGACATGCACGCGGGACCGGGTTCTCTTCAGCTCCTGCAGAGTGCAAAGGATGGCGGCCACCCCGATCAGATCGTCACAGGCGCGGCCAATAATCCGGCCTTTGTTCCGCTTGAAATCGACCAGATCCCAAACCGCAAATTGCGGCTTTTCAACGATTGGAGACTGCAGTTCCAGTTCAAATTGCTTCTGGCGTTTTGCGCCGAGTTTGCCCGCAATGCTCCCCGGAAAAACTCGAATTGGAGTGCCTTTGCGAAAACATTGAATGGGGACGCCTCCTTGAAATTGGGCGAGGAGTTTTTTCGGGGTCAGCACTCGTTTGATTTCAAATCCGGGATGATCGAGATGCGCGGCGAGCACCAAGGGACGCTGGGCCGAATCGGATTTCCAACTCACAAAAATATTTCCGAACGCATCCCGTTCCATGGGAAGTCCTGACTCCTCACAAATGTTCTGCACCTCTCGCTGAACGTATGTTTCATAAAACGGGGCGGCGGGAGCGCGCATCAACCTTTCGACAATCGCAACAAATTGTGACGAGATCATGGACAAATCTGGGAAGGCGGGCTCATTTCACCGCGGGCTCAAGCCGCGGCGGACGATCGGGCGCCAGCGCCATCGGCTGGATGAATTGTTCTGCCGCCCAATCGGCGAAGCGCAATCCTCGCGGGGTGAGTCGGAAACGAGTGTCATCCAAATGGGCAAAGCCGCGTTCGATCAACAGAGCAATCGGTTCGGCCCAATATTCGCGCAAATCGAAGCCGGTGATCTTGCGAAACAGTTGAAGCGGCCAGCCCGCATTCATGCGCAGGCCAAAGGCAGCGGTTTCTCCAGCGCGATCGAGCGGCGAAAGTTGCTCCTGCCATTCAATGGCGCGCTGCCCCTTCTCGATCTGCTCGCAATACAAAGCGGTGTTGGACCAGTTTTTCGTGCGCAATCCTCGCAAATAGCCAGCCGCGCTCGGACCAATCCCGTAGTACGATCCTCCGCGCCAATAGTTGATGTTATGCATACAGGCCCAGCCCGGAATTTCGGAATCGGTTTCAAGAGCCCGATGGTCATTGGCCACTTTACTGGAAGTTTGCGCGCGGCATTTGGCGAAATTGGCCACTTCGTATTGCACGAAATCGTGAGCGCCGGCTTCCTCGACCAGCTTTTCATACATGTCACAGGCGAGATCTTCATCCACACTGAACCGCCCGGCTTTCAATTGAGCAAACAGGGGCGTGTCTTCCTCGTAGATCACCTCGTAACAGGAGAGATGTTCGGTCTGCAGCGCCAGTGCCTCGCGCAATGTCTCGCTCCAAATCTCCATCGTTTGGCCGGGGATCGCGAACATCAGATCGATATTGATATTATCGAAGCCGGCCAAGCGCAGAATGTCGTAGGACTTGAAAACCATCTCGCGAGAATGAATCCGGCCGATGCGATCCAGCAATCCTTCATCAAACGATTGCACCCCCATTGAGATGCGATTGACGCCATAGCGGCGCAAAAGCCGGGCTTTATCGAGGGAGACGGTGGCGGGATTGCATTCGACCGTCCATTCGAAAGCGCCCAAAAGATCGAGACGCTGCATGGCATCAAGAATTTTCTCCCATTGACGCAAGTTAAGGAGCGAAGGAGTGCCGCCGCCGAAGAAGACGGTGAGCGGCTGGAGGTCGGAGCTGACTTGCTCGAGTTCCCGCGTCAGAGCGGCGACGTAACGGTTGACGAGATCCGGGGCGGGGGTGTGCGAATAAAAAGCGCAATACTCACACTTGTGCGCGCAGAACGGCACATGCGCATATAAACTTGTCACTGGTTCGGGTGACCGGATTCGCATGACAGATTCTAATCCGATCTCCCCAACGGAACAACAAGAACTCCGGCTGATCGTTTGGGAACTGACTACCGAGGTTGAGGACGCTGGACTTTGTGCGCTTTCAACCCCTTATCACTTTGGCTGACTTCGAAGCATAATTCTTCCCCCTGGTGAAGGGTTTTAAAGCCTTTGCCAACGATTTCGGAATAGTGCACGAAAACGTCCTGGCCCGCTTCGTTGACAATAAAGCCAAAACCTTTTTTGTTGTTCCACCATTTGACTTTGCCACTAGCCATAACTTCTCCTGTCTTTCAACGCTTTGTCGAAAACCGCCGCGGCAGCGTGACACCACCGGAAGGCTTTCGAAACTTTTATCCCAGCTAATCGAGAGATAAGAAAAAAAAGCCGTTAACGTCAAGGATAAGTTTCGGTTCCAATCTGACCGTTCCTTGATCGCTTCAGCCTGCTCAAATCCGCCACTTTCAACCGAGCTTCTCTTGCCACCGGCAACTCAAACGGATGCCGCTCTCCCGGCCAAAAAACGAATGGCTTTTTACAAGTCGAGGATGGCTGTAATCAGTTGATCTGAATCATTGTCATTCGCAGTTGCTTGTTTCTTATGAACGCGTTTCGGGCAGATCACCAATTCGGAGACCGACTCTCCCTGCCCCGCACGCATCTGAACCCCTGCCGGAGGCCTGAAATGAATGAATCATCCTTGAACCAAACCCACCCCGCCCACGCCCCGTGCCGTCCGCTCCTCTTGGCTCTGGCGCTGAGCGCAGTTGCCCTCAGCACCGCTTTGGCCGCCGACGGCAAATATCAAATCGTCCGGCGCACGCCGGGTGGAATATCTCCACTGCCGGTCATCACCTCGATGACGCGGACGCAAGGTCTCGTTTTGCATTGGAGTGGAATAGGCGGGCCCTATCAGGTCCAGCGCAAGCAAACGTTGAACGATGCCAGTTGGGCTCCGCTTGGATCCCCTACAGATGCATTGTCGCTCGTGCTGAACGAACAGGGGCCGACCGGCTTTTTCCGCGTGCAAGGACCGGATCCATTTTACACCGGAGCTGAAACCTGCACGGAATGTCACGCGGAAAGGCATTCCGATTGGGCACAAACGCGGCATGCCAATGCTTTTCAAACGCTCAAGAGTATTGGGCAGGAGAAAAATGCCTCGTGTTTGGCGTGTCATACCGTTGGTTTCGGCACTGCAACGGGGTTCATCGATGAAAATGCCACGCCATTCTTTGCCGGGGTGCAATGCGAAAGTTGCCACGGGCCGGCTGGCCATCATGCCGGCGACCCAGAGGATGTCACCAAACGCCCCATCAAAGAACTTTCTTCCATGCTCTGCGGCGGTTGCCACACTGATGCGCATCATCCCACTTACGAGGAGTGGGAAACGACGAAGCATTCAGAAGTCACTCCTACCACTGCCAATTACTTCAAACAGTACGGAGAAGCGCGGATCAAAAGCTGCGGCGCCTGTCATTCGGGTCCTGCGCGAATCGCCATGCTGAAAGGGAAAGCGCTTCCCACGGGCGAAGAAGCCGCTTCCGGGGGCGTCGGTTGCGCGGTTTGTCACAATGCGCATGAGCCGAGTGAAA
>JBFMDG010000209.1:0-10418 GCA_040754135.1 Verrucomicrobiota bacterium | reverse complement strand
GGCGCAGGCGCGATTTGGAATCCACCAGTTGGTGGGATCGCTGCAATAGCGTTTCTCGATGAAATGCAGCCTGGGAAATCCCGGCGTGTTGAAAATTTCGGTTTCGGAAAAATCGTAATCGGCGCCGACCGGCTCGATTTCGTTGCTCCCGCGTTGCATCGATTGGAAGACCAACCAATCGCGCGCCACATGCGCATGGATCAAATCGAGGGCGAGCAAAGGATGACGCAGGTGATAAAGCACGCCCATGAACAGCACCAGGTCGAAGCGCTCGCGCAACCGGGCCACGTCGTAAACGGAAAGCTCCTCGAATTCGATTTCCAATCCGCACACTTCGGCGGCGAACCGGGCTTGGGCGAGGTAGGCCGGATCGGAATCGATTCCGAGGACGCGCGCCGCGCCGCGCCGCTTCATTTCCAGCGAGTAAAATCCTGCATTACAACCGATATCGAGGACGGTCCAGCCGCTCAGGTCAGTCGGAATGGCATGAGCAAATTGCCGCCACTTGAACGCGGGATAATCGCCGAGAAAATGATGCGGCGCGGTGGGCACGCCGCGCAGGTCGAGATTGTGAAACCATTCGCCCAGCTCGGTGATGCGCTGGCGAATGCGTTCGTGCGTCAAAGCTTCCGGCCGGGAAAGGGTTGCGTTCGTCATAACGTTGGCAAGGTCTGCGGAACGGGCGCCGCTGTGGCGGACGGTGATTCCGGAATTGCTTTCGAAGAGGCATTCGCCAGGGACCAGAAGGGCGAAGCGAGCGGGCGTCCCTTCACCAATGCGGTAAAATCGAAGGCCGAATCCGAGCCGGGCTTTTCCGCGAGCAACCGAATGGCTTCGCGATATCCATGCAGCGTGCCGACGTCCACATAAGCAATACCGGCGCGAACGCCGCGGGCGTGGCCGCCGCGTCCGAGGTAAGCGTTGACGAGCGTGCCGATGTATTCGTCGGCGCGGTTGCGTTCGCTCCAGAGTCGATGCAATTGCGCGAAGACGCTGCCGGGCATTTGAAAGGCGCCCCAGATCCAGTGCGAGGCGGCGGCTTTTTGTTTCACCTGGATTTCCAGCACCTCGCCCTCCGAATCGGTCACGACAGCATCAAAGAATTCGGGCCGTTCAACGGGGAACAGCAGGAAGGAGAGGACGTCTTCGTGCAACGCGTTAAAGCCATTGACCGGGAACCAGATGGTATCCGGAAGTCCGATGGCCACGCGTTCGGAAGGATGAATGAGCGGGAGCGCCCGGAAGAGCGCATCGCAAAGTCCAGCCGGTCGCGGTTGAACGACGTAGCAGACATGAGTGGCGCCGATGGACCCGCCGAAGTATTCCATGATGTCGGATTTGCCGGGGGCGATGACAAAGCAGATTTTATCGGCGCCGGCGTGGAGCAGGCGTTCGACGAGGTATTCGCACACAGCGCGCGGCCGTTCGGTCTGGCCGTCAAATCGGCTGCCGACCGGCAGCAGCTCTTTGGAGAACGCGAGCGGCTGGATGCGACTGCCCGCTCCGGCGGCTGGAATGAGGCCCCACATAATTCATCGCACTTGCATGACGGAGGACGCAGCGGAATTGTCGGCGGCCGCTGGCGGTTCGGACAACTCGATCAACGCATTTTGCAGAATGGCTTCCAGTTGTTGAGCGCGGCGTTCGGCGGTGTGTTCGGAAAAAATCCGCCGCCGCGCCGCGCAGGAAATTCGCCGCAGCTGGTTGTCCGGCAGTTGAATCGCTTCCATGGCCGCCTCCGTGTTTTCGGCCACCAGGATTTCGCTTCCGGGTTCGAAGAATTCATCCAGCCCTTCCCACCAGTCGGTCAAAATTGGCGCCCCAGCCGCCGCCGCTTCGAACAAACGGCCGGACGGACAATAACCCATTTCGGCCATGGCTCGGCGCGTCACATTCAAAGTCAACCGGCACGAGGAGTAAAAAGCGGCATGCGCTCCGGGCGGCACGTGGCGCACGAAAAAAATGTTCGGCGCCCAGGGAAAATCCTGCGGATAAAGCGCCCCGCCAATGAGAAATCGCTTGTCGGCAAGCCGCCGCGCGGGTGCGATAAATAGCTGATCGAGCATCGCCTGCCGGTCGGCGGCATACGTGCCCAGATAAGAGAGATCGGCGCGATAAGCTTCAATAGCGGGCACCGGCCGGTGAATTTCGGGATCCACACTGCCGTAGAGCGGAGCAACCCGGCGCGCGCCCAGTCGCGTTTTCAATTCCTCGAGCGCGCCGCCGCCGGTGTAGCTGATCACCAGATCAAAATCAGACAGACCACGCGGTCCGATGTAACTGACCGGCTCCCCGGCGCGCAGGCGATCGAGCGTGACCGGCGTGTCCAGATCGTAAAACGTTCGCAGCTTCGCGTTCGAATCGAGCAGCAGCTCGGTCGCAAAAACCGCATCGGGACAATAGGAAGTCACCATGCCCACTTCGGCGTCCTCCAATTCCTTGCGAGCCAGTGGCGCCACTTCGCTCCAATCGCCATACAAATGCAATCGCCCGCCGGGAAGCTCGTACAAATCCCGATGGGAAGCGTAATAAGGAACATCATGCTCGAAAAAACAGACGTCGTTGCCATGTTCGCCCAGCCATCGGCAAAGGCCGCGCCAGAGTGTGGCGTGACCATTGCCCCATGAGGAGGTCACCGTTAATCCGAAGATCACCAATTTCATCGTTTTACTTTTCGAGTTCCGCGGGTTCCGTTGGTCCGAGTGGTCATCACGAGTGGCAGGCCATTGCCATTCGGCATCCGGCGCCGCGCCGTGAGGCCTCGCGGCAGCTCCGTGATGGCGTCGCCGCGAATGAAAGCTTCCGTCTTCTCGCGCGCTTCATAATCGGTGAATTGTTTTGGAGGTGATTTCATAAAATAACTGGAAGGCCCAATGAGCGCTCCGCCCAATCCCCGGTCGAGCGCGAGCCGCGCACAACGAATGGCGTCGATAACGACTCCGGCGGAGTTGGGGGAATCCCAGACTTCGAGTTTGACTTCGCAATGGAGCGGCACGTTGCCGAAGGTGGTTCCTTCCATGCGGATGTAGCACCATTTGCGATCGGTCAGCCACGGCACATAATCGCTCGGCCCGACATGCACTTTTTCGGCGGGCATGGGATGCCCCAATTGACTGGTGACCGCTTGCGTTTTGGAAATCTTTTTGGACTCCAGCCGCTCGCGCTCGAGCATGTTCATGAAATCCGTGTTGCCGCCGAAATTCAGCTGATAAGTCCGGTCGAGCCGCACTCCCCGCTCGCGAAATAACGTCGTCAGCACCCGATGCGTAATGGTCGCACCCACTTGCGATTTGATGTCGTCGCCAATGATGGGCAGACCGCGTTTTTGGAAGCGGCGCTGCCAATAGGGCTGGGAAGCGATGAACACCGGAATGCAATTGATGAAACCGCAGCCGGCTTCGAGGACTTGTTCGACGTACCATTTCGTGGCCATTTCCGATCCGACCGGCAAATAGGAGACGACGACATCCGTTTGCGTGGATTTCAAAATGCCGATGATATCGTCGGTGGGCCCGGGCGCTTTGGGAATGACCTGTTTGAGATATTTGCCGAGGCCGTCATGGGTCATTCCGCGATAGACCTTCGCGCCGAGCGATGGGACGTCGGAAAATTTGATGGTGTTGTTCGGTTCCGTGAAGATGGCTTCGGACAAGTCGCGTCCGACTTTTCCGGCATGGATATCGAACCCGGCGGTGAATTCGATGTCGCGGACGTGATAGCCGCCGAGGTTTACGTGCATGAGGCCGGGCACTTCCTCCTGTGCGCTGGCATGGCGATAAAACTGGATGCCTTGAACGAGAGAGGAGGCGCAATTGCCGACGCCGATGATGGCCACACGAATTTTGCTCATAAGCTTCCGATCTCCTGTTGCGGCAGCGGCTGCTCTTGCCGGCGCAGCAATTCTTCGATGTAGGATTCGAGTTCAGACGCGCGATGTGCCGCGGTGTGTTTCTCGAGAACACGTTTGCGGGCCCGCTCCGCAATCTCGCGCCGCTCCGACTCCGGAATGTCCTGCAAATAACGGAGCGTGTAATCCGCCGAGCGCGCGATGAGGATTTCCTCTCCCAGCTCGAAGAACTCTTCCAGACCTTCCCAATAATCGCTGATGATGGGAGTGCCGCAGGCGGCCGCCTCGAACAATCGCACGCTCGGTGAGTAGCCGGCCTCGATCATTTCGGCGCGAGTCACATTCAAGGTGTAGCGTTGCGCGTTGTAAAACTGGCGATGCTCATTGGGAGGCAAATGCTCGATGCGATCGACATTGGACGGCCAATAAATTCCGGGCGGGTATTGCGGGCCGGCCACGACAAATCGCGCCTGAGGCCAGCGCCGCGCCGGTTGGATGAGCAAGCTTTGCAATGCCGGCTGGCGATCGGTGCTGTAAGTGCCGATGTAACCAAGATCCCACGTTTTTTCGAGCGGTTCGGGAAAGTAAGATTCCGGATCGACCGAGCAATAGAGCGGGCGCGCCATGGGCGATCCGTACTCCTGTTCGAGCTTCTCCAAAGTCGGGCCGCCGGAAAAGGAAAGGTAGAGATGATACCGCGGGATCAGTTCGGCGTTAATATATTCCGCCTCGCCGCGCTGAAGTTTTCCAAGCGTCACCGGCGTATCGATATCATAAAAAGCAACCACGCGCGGGGCGGTGGCCATGACCCATTCGGCGACGGCCACGCCTTCAGGAACAAAAGAGCCGATCATGACAAAATCCGCCTGGGCGATGGCTTCATGAAATTGGGATCGGAGGGCATCCAGATCGCGGTAAAGTTCAATGCGACCCGCCGAGAATTGCTCGAGATCGCGATGATCGGCGTACCAGGGAACATCGCGTTCCAAAAACAACACGTCGTGTCCGCGCGCCGACAGTTCACGAACGAGACCGCGATAGGTTGTGGCGTGGCCGTTGCCCCAGGAGGAGGTGATCGAAAGGCCGAAAATGACCATGCGCAATTTCACGTGGACACCTCCGTCACCTGCGCGTCGAGGACTTGTTCGAGCTGAGCGACGCGATGGGCATAGGTATGTTCCGAGAGCACGCGTTTCAAGGCCGCCTGACCGATGGCGCGGGCGCGTTCGTGGGAGATGGTGCGGAGTTGCTCAGCGACTTCGAGCCCGTTGTGCGCTAGCAGCACCTCGCGGCCTGGATCCAGGAAAAGTTCGATGCCGACCCAGTAATCGCTGATAAGGCAAGCCCCGGCGCCGGCGGCTTCAAACACGCGTGTCGGCGGCGAAAAGCCGTAACGCGCCATGCTTTCGCGATTGATGTTCAGCACCGCCTTGGGCGTGCAATTGAAAGCGTTGTGTTCATGGGTATAAACATGGCCAAGCCAGCGCACGTTCGGCGGCAATATTTTGTCGGCCCATCCGCTGCCACCGAGCAAAAACGAACGATCCGGCAGGCAGACCGCGGCGCGCAAAAAGAATTCTTCGACGCGCGCTTCCCGATCCGGCAGACGATTTCCCAGAAAACCGAGTTCGGCATCAAAACGCGGATCGGCCGCCACCGGATAATGCGTCGAAGCATCGAGGGCGTTGTAAATTGGCACACATTCGCGCGCGCCCAGGGACTTGTAAGCCTGCACCACCGGCTCGCCACCCCCGTAGGTCAAAATCAAATCGTAACAGCCAATCAACCGGCGAAAAGGATCGTCCGGGTTCTGTTGCACGCGATCGAGCGTCGCTGGCGCATCCACGTCCCAAAAAATAACCCGACGTTCAGGCGAGCGCATGTCGAGCACGGCGCGTTCGAGGAGTTCATCAAACACGCCGACGCCGCTGGCTTTGATCAGGAGATCGGATTTTTTCGCCGACTGGACGGTGGCCAGGACATCGGTTTCTTTTTTGGCGCGATAGACCACGACACGCGCCCAGTGCGGATCCGGCAGGTCACGGTGCTTTTGGCGATCATAAGCATCAGGTTCATAAAAAGTGACGCGATGGCCTCGTTCATGCAGGGCGCGAACGATGCCGCGATAATAAGTGGCGGCGCCGTTCCAGTAAGCGGAGACGAGGCTCGATCCGAAAAAGGCGATGTTCAGTCCGGAGCGCATAGGAGGTCCTCATTTCAGTTCCTGGCAAATGGCCAGAAGTTCATCGACGCGATGAGCGCAGGTATGGCGGTTGCGAATGGTTTCCAAGCCGTTTTTGGCCAGCGCCGCCGCGTAATCCGGTTCGTGCAAAACGGTTTCAATATGTTTGCGCATTTCCGCCGGTTGCCGGGCCATAAGAAAATCCTTTCCCGGCCGGAACAAATGCTCGGCGTCGGACCAGGGAGAGGAGATCAGGGGAATGCCGCAGGCCAGGGCTTCAAAAACGCGAATGGTTGGAATTCCCGGCAAGGCTTTGACGTACGGCTGCCGCGGAATGTGCAGTGACAATTTGTATTGGGCAAAAGTTCGAGGCACTTCGAAGTTTGGCAGCCATCCGCCATACTCGATTCCGGCCTCGGCCAACGCCGCTTGCGCGGTGGCAGGATATCGGACGCCAAACACGCGCGCTTTAAGGGCCAAAGCACGCACCGGCTCGATCAGAAATCTTTCCAGTTCCGCGGTCCGTTCGCCATCGCCCCAGTTGCCGACCCAAATCACGTCGCCTTCCTTTTCGACCTCCTGTTCCGGCTTGAAAACGCGAATGTCGGCCGCCTCATGCCAGATCCAGGCCCGCGCTGTTCGGGCGCGTTCGAGATAGAGGTTCCGCAACACTTTTCCGTAAGCGAGCACGCCATCAAAATGACTCAGGTCATACGCATCCATGCTCGTCGGATCCGTCACCATGCGGTGGTGCGTGTCATGAAAGAGCAAGGAGTACTTGCGGGTTTTGGCATGGTGTCGGCCGATGCGATGCACAAAAAACGGATCGTTCCATTCGTGAACGATCGCGGCCTCGACGCCATCGAGCGCTTTGTCGAGGTCAATGTTGCGCGGTTCGTAGAGCGTGCTCTCGAGTTGCGGATAAGCGGCGCGAAATTTTCGAATGGGTTTGGAACCGTGCTCGGCCAGGAGGTGTTTGCGGCTCCAGGAATCTTTGGGCTCGAAGACACGAACGTCATGGCCTCGCGAGAGGAGTTCGGAGACGATGCCGCGCAGGAAATGAGCATTGCCATGGTTCCAGTCCGATAAAAGCGTGTGGTAGAATAAGGCAAATTTCATACAAGGATAGGTTGAGCGGCGGGTTGAGTCGCTGGCAGGACGGATTGATATGCATCCAGGTAACCGTGGAGCATCTGTTCGGGAGTAAATTGCCGTGCGCGTTGCCGGGCGCGCAAAGCCAGCTCGCGCCGGGTTTCTGGAGCGGCCAACAAATCGTGCAGAGCGGAGGCCAATTGAGCGCCGTTGTCGGGCGGCACATACCAGGCCGCGTCCTGCCAGATTTCGCGAAGACTGGCGATATCGCCCAAAACCAGGGCGCAGCCGGCGAGCGCCGCTTCCAGCACGGAAAGCCCGAAAGGCTCGTAGCGCGCCGGCAAAGCGAAAACCGCCGCGCGCGCATACCATGCGGCCAGTTCGCTCGTGCTCAATCGCCCAAGAAAACGGACATTCTGAAATCGCGCCACATCGCCTTCGGGATGCCGCTCCTCCCCTGCCAAATACACTGGCCAGGGCAAGTTGTCGGCGATGGCCGAAAGCGTTTGGATGTTCTTCGCTTCGTCCCAAAGCCGGCCCGCTGCCAATATGAAATTTTCCTTTTCGCCGGGAACAAATCGCCCGGGATCACGTCCATTCGCAATCACCATGGCTTTCGGAATCGGGCCATAGAAAAAGCGCAACGCGCTCAGCATCGCTTGCGAAGGCGTCACCACCAGATCGGCGGCAGCGATGCCGCGTCCCACGCGATACCGGTAGGGATCCCATTCGCCAGGAGCCATCTCGCCTTTGACACCGCGCCACCATGAGAGCACGCACGAGTGGCCGACCACGATTGTCGGAACGGACCACGGCAAAGCCGCGTGGGAATATCCGTTGAGATGGATCAAATCGGGTTCAAAGGATTTTTCCAGATCGAGCAGCCAGGATCCGGCGGCGTCCACTTCCGGCCATGGATTTTCCATCCATTCGAGTTTCCATTCGCTTTCGAAGAGTTCCACATTCCCGAGTTCGGCCAGTTCCTGACGCTGTTCGCGGTCGGCTTTTCGCCCCATGGTCGCGAGCGCCACTTGAATGCCGCACGAACCGAGGCCGCGGATTAATTCCAGCGCGTAAGTCCAAACTCCACCCACAGTGTCGGCAGTCATCAGAACTCGGTGAGGGCCGGCGGCGTGCAATGCGTTCATGAGCAAAATTCAAATGCGCTGGAGTAAATGCGATCGAGGGTTTCAGCGACCGGGATCAAGGCCTCGATTTCCGGATCGAAGCCGCGGTCCTCTGCCAGCCGCCGCGCCCAGGCCACAGCGGCGCGACCGCCCCAGGCGTCGGGCGGTTCGCTTAAGATTTGCGAATGCGTCCCGCAGAAACGTTCCGTGACAAAGTCGTAAAACGAACCGTTGACGTTGCGAAAACCAGCGCCTCCTTTGGAACCGAAGAATTGCGCGCCAATGCGGGCATCGCACCCTGCATGCAACTTCCAGGAGCACCGCACTTCCAGCACGGCGCCGGTCTGCAATTCCAGTATGGCCACGGCAAAATCCTCCACGCGCTCGCCGGTTCGAAGTGGGTTTCCTTGCGCGAACAACCGGCTGGTTACCCGCGTTACTCTGGGAAAATCCAGCAACCAAAGCGCGAGGTCAATCAGGTGAATCCCTAAATCGATCACACAACCGCCTCCGGAAAATTTGCGATCGTAAAACCACGGTTTGTCCGGACCGTAGGCATTATGAAACTCGAGGTCGGCGGCGAAAATCGAACCAAGCTGCCCCGATCGAATCAACTCACGCAATGGCGCAACTCCCTTCATGTGCCGATAGGAGAGATCCACGCCCAGGAGGCGATTGGCCCGGCGCGCGACCTCGATCACCTGGCGCGTTTCCGTTCCCGTTCGACCGAGTGGTTTCTGACAGAAAACGGCCAGCCCACGCTCCAAGGCCGCCATGCTTTGCTCGGCATGCAATGCACTCGGAGTGGCGATGACGAGGCCGTCCAAAGGTTCGTGTAAAAGTGCCTCGAACGAAGCAGGCGCGTTTGCTCCTGGCAAATTCCTGGCCACTTCCATCGCCACGGAAGAGATGGAATCCGTCACCGCGGCAATTTCCGCGACGCCACTGCGGGCGATGGCTTCAAGCCGGTTGCGGCCAATCCAGCCCACACCCAGAAATCCCAGGCGCGGTCGCGCGCATCCGGAATTTCGCGGCGCTCCCATTGCCGGGGCCAGACTGGACGAAGCGTTCATAAGGTGATCAATGCTTTCAAAAAATCGGGAGGACGATCGCGCAAGGAACAGAACGCAGCCTGGGCGCGATCAAGCGAGTAGGCATGCGTGAACAGCGGCCATGGATCCAAATCGCCATTCAGAATCAGATCCAACATGGCGCGCATCCCCTCGATGTACACTGGCAAGTCGCGTTCGTGGGCGTTGACCACATCCAGGCCGCGCCAGTTCCAAAGCTGCATGTTCACCTGGCGCGGTCCATCTTGATGGTAGCCGGCAATGATCAGACGCCCGCGTTCCCGAGTCAGTTCCGTGGCGGTATCGAGCGCGCTTTGCATTCCCACCGCTTCGATCACGCAATCGAAACCTTGGCCGCACGTAAAATTTTTCGCGCATGCGATCGCGGCTTGAACGTGGTCGAGTGACACGGTGATTTCCGCTCCCATGTTGCGCGCGATTTCGAGGGCAAATGGCCGGCGCGACATGGCCAGCACACGCGCGCCAGCGTGCGCCGCGAGAGAGACGAGCAACGCGCCAAGAAATCCAATGCCGACGATGGCGACGGTTTCGCCTTTCTCGAGGCGCGCGCGGCGAAACACGTTCCAGGCGCAGCCGAGCGCTTCTCCTGGAAACGGCCTTTTCTCGAGGGCGGCGGGCAAGCGAATCAACGCCGTTTCCTGGGCGAGGTCATATTCGGCAAAAGCGTTTCCGGAAAGAAAGGCGACGCGATCGCCCATCGACCATTGGGTGACGTGATCGCCTACGGCATCAATTTCGCCCCAGCCTTCGTGACCGGGAGCGCCGGGAGGCAAAGGATATTGGAACCAGGGCCGGCCTTCGAATGGCGGCAAATTCGAGCCGCAGACACCGCAACCTTCGAGGCGTATTCGAACCTGATCTGCGCCTGGAACGGGGCGATCGTGGGCGAGGATTTCCACGTGGCCTGGGCCGGTAATTACGGCCGCATGCATCCTCTCTTTTTTTCGCATGGATTTTGGATTTGGTCACCGGGCTGCGCAGGAGGAACAACCCACCTCCCCGCAGCCCGGCTTTGTCTCACCATCAACCCCACTCCTCTTGTGGATCTAAATGGTTTTCGCCAGTTTCGGCTTTCCATT
>JBFMDG010000208.1:0-10432 GCA_040754135.1 Verrucomicrobiota bacterium | reverse complement strand
ATTCTTCCTGCGTATTGAAAATTTTCGGAAAGTCGCCGGAATCGGCCGCATTGGACAAGGGTTCAGTCGCGGGAAGTCCGAAAATGACAACGAGCAGCAAGCGAAGACCTGAAAAGCCGGGACGACGTTTGGATTTCATAAACTGCCATCAGCTTAACAGCGCCCGGCCAACACGTCGATGCCAGGATAACGGGATGCTCCACCGCGCCTGGACCGAGTCTAAAATGATCGAGTAAAAGCTTGCGCAGCCCAGTTGCGCAACCGCTCGGAGCGGGCAATTTGATTCACTGACCAGACCGTCAATTGAAAAAAGGAGTTCGGAATAAAGTGGTTTTTGTTTTAGGGGCCGGATTTGTCGCGCCGGCCCATGGCCCACAACAATCGGAGTTGCTCGATCTCATTCTCAAACGCCCCATTTCGCCGTTGCTGCGTGAATTCTTCGTTCGAGTTTTCCACGCTCATACCGCGCGGCAACGTTCCATGATTCGCATCGAGGATGTGTTCACCGTTCTCGATCGCGCCATTGGCTGGCAGGAGAATGTACGCGGGCTTTCGCCGCATCAAGCGGATGAACTGCGGATTTCTCTGGTGCGCGATTTGGTGCGCGAGTTGAACGCGCGCTTGCATGCTCCTCCCCGGCCTTACATGAAGCTGGCCAAGCGGCTGGCGCAAATCAGAATCGAATCCGGCACGGACAGAGATCCTTTCAGCTTCATTTCTTTCAATTGGGATATGCTGTTCGATCTGGCGCTGCATCGATGTTGCCTCGACTTGGAGGCCAAACCGCCCTTGCAAGTGGACTATTGTTGTTTCCATTACGCCCTCGAGAAACAAAGCCGCCGAACGCTCAACACGACGCAACAGGTTGCCGGGAGGCTCCACTTGAAGTTGCTGAGACTGCACGGTTCAACCCATTGGCTTGTCTGTCCCCAATGCGCCAAACTGTTCGTCTGGTTCCAGCATCAGGCCAGGCATCTCGCCTCGCCCTGCTTGTTTTGCCGCGAAGCTCCGCCACTTCAACCGCTGCTGATTACCCCCACGCTCCTGAAAGATCTCCAAAGCATCCAGCTGAAAACCGTCTGGCACAACGCGCTCACCGAGCTTCAGGAAGCCGCGCATCTCGTTTTTGTCGGCTATTCATTACCCCTGGCCGATTTCGAATTTCGTTATCTGCTCGCGAAATCGGTGTCGCCAGATGCCAGAATCACTGTGATCACCAGCCCATCAGGAATTGGACCCACGCCCAATCCGCCCATCCATTGCGAACCAGTTTTCGATACAGCCGATCACATTCAAATGCGTTACGCCTCCTTGTTTGGGAATCGAAAAATCGAATACTCGACCATGGGAGCAGAAGGATTTCTGGATACAGATCCGGAACTATGGATGAGCCGGTAGGCATCCGCATTTTGGAGTGCGGTGGCAAAGCGTCAGCGCGACACCGCTTTGGCCAGTTCCAAGCGCACTGGTTTTATCGACGCGTGCGGCCAAGGCCAAAGCGCCGTCGTCACTTCGTTCTGCCGGCGCACTCCATAATAACGTCGGACCAAGTCCACTTATTTTGGAGTGCGGTGGCAAAGCGCCAGCGCGACACCGCTTTGGCCAGCTCACGAATCTCCGGAGACTTTACATCGCTCCTTGCGCGGGAGATTCTGAAACGCCGAGACCAGACGAACTTATTGAAACATTCGCCATCCCGCCCATGTCTCTTGCCAGGAATAGACGATGACAAATCGGTTACCGAAACCGTTCTGGATTTTTCCTCTCGCGCTCGCCGCAGTGGTGGCCCTCTTCGGCTGGTGGGGCAACCGCCAATTGCGCGGGACGATCGATGCCCAGCTCAAAGCCGAACTGACGACCACCTTGGAGGCCAACGTCACCGCGCTCGAGATTTGGGCGACCAATCAAACCAAACTGGTAATTGCGCTTGCCGACGAACCCAAGTTGCGCGACTTGGCTTCGCAGCTTTTTAGCGAGAACGTTTTGTGGGACACCAATTCGACGCGTCAACCGAACCTGCCTGAACTTGCTGAGCTGGAAGCCACAATGAAACCGCGTCTCACCGCGCTCGGCTACAGCGTGGCCCGCCTTGTCAGCACCAATTTTGTTTATGTCACCGCTGCGGCCAGGGGCAGATTTCCCATTCGTTCGCCAGTGTATGAAGAGCATGTGGCGAAGTTCACGGAATTGTTTGCCTCGGGCCAGCCGGTGATCATCACGCCCTTCAAACCAAAACGCGGTCCGCCTCCCATGAGCGGACGGATGCGGACTCCGCCGAGTCCCGAGCGTCCCGAATCCGCGCGGTCCGGCGAACCATCGACGCCAACGCGGGAACGGGAATCGCGGCGGCGATACGGATTCTCCGGCTCGCCCACACTGGAAATGGAACGCCTGCGGCGGGGGGATCTCACGTTGATGCAAGTGGCCGCTCCAGTGCGCGATGCGCAAGAGACATTGCGCGGCGCGATGGCCTTGATCATCAATCCAGATGCGGAATTCTCGCGAATTCTTTCAGTGGCGCGCTCTGGGCAATCGGGAGAAACCTATGCATTTGATCAGCGCGGATTGCTCATTTCCCGGAGCCGATTTGACGATCAACTCAAGCAGCTCGGTCTCATTCCAAATCGTCCGGGCGTCAGTTCGGCGTTGAATCTTCGACTGGCTGATCCTGGAGTCGATCGTCCGGAGCGAATTGCCCCCGAAGAAACGGGTTCTTCAACGAGGCCGCTCACACGTTTGGTGGCCGAAGCGGTGACCGGCGGAAGCGGAGTTAACCTCGAACCTTCGCGCGATTACCGGGGAGTTCAGGTTGTGGGCGCGTGGCGCTGGCTGCCCCAGTATGGTTTCGGCGTGGTGACACAAATTGATGCCACGGAAGCCTACCGTCCGTTGGGCGTTTTAAAATGGGTATTCCTCAGTCTGGTGCTTTTGCTTTTGCTTTGCTCGATTGGCATGATCGGCTTTTCGTATGCGAATTTGGTCTGGCGCCGCCGGCTGAATGAAGTCGAACTGAAGTTGAAGCAACTCGGCCAGTACACGCTGGAAGATAAAATCGGCGAAGGCGGCATGGGCGTAGTGTACCGAGCCCGTCACGCCATGATGCGGCGCGAGACCGCCGTGAAGTTGCTGCTGCCGGACCGAGCCGATCCGGAAGCGATTGCGCGGTTCGAGCGGGAAGTTTGTCTCACCTGCCAACTGACCCATCCCAACACAATTCAGGTTTACGATTACGGCCATACGCCCGACGGGATTTTTTATTATGCGATGGAGTATTTGCGCGGAATGAACTTGCGGGAACTGGTCGGCGCATACGGCCCGCAACCGGAAAAGCGCGTTGTCCACATCCTGACGCAGATTTGCGACGCTCTTGAAGAGGCGCATGCGCTCGGTCTGGTGCATCGGGATATCAAACCGGCCAACGTGTTTTTGTGCGAGCGCGGCGGCATTCCTGATTCGGTGAAGGTACTGGATTTCGGTCTGGTGCATAAGTTCCACGCGGACGCTTCCGGCCCGCCGCCACCGAGCCCCGAAGAACGGGGTGTGGGCACTCCGGGCTTCATTCCGCCTGAGGCCATCAACAACGCCGCGCTCAGTGATCCGCGGAGTGACATCTATTCGATTGGAGCGCTTGGTTATTATCTTTTGACGGGCCAGTACGTTTTTGATGCGGAGGATCTGGTGGATCTTTTCAAGAAGCACTTGCTCGAGAAACCGGTCGCGCCAAGCCAACGAACCGCGAATCCCATCAGTCCTCAACTCGAGTCCGCGCTCCTGCAATGCCTCGAGAAATCGCGCGAACTGCGTCCCTCGTCCGCCGCCGCTTTGCGCGATTTGCTCATGCAAAGCCCGTTTGCCGATGGCTGGACGTTGCAGGAGCGCATTGCCTGGTGGCGCAAACATCAGGAACAAGCGCGCTCAACCGCTGCGCCCGTCCGCGACCTGCGCCCTTCCCAGTTCAATCACCTCGATGCCACCGTGAAAGTTGATTTCCAGGACAGGCTTCTTTAGCGACTCGATTCATTCAAGGAAACCTCGGTTCCCGCCGTTCCAGCCTGGCCCACGCACGAACCGCCCCGGACGCGCTCCGGTATGCTCGCCATCGCGCAAAACCTGCACTCCATTCACGAACACATGAACGACTCCCGTCGAATATTGATGCGGCTTCTCGAAGGTGGCGTGGTCCAGGATTTTTTCGGGATCGAATACGACCACATCGGCGAACCAACCTTTCCTCAAGGCGCCGCGCCGGTCGATCTTGAGGTTCGTGGCCGGGAACAGAGTCAATCGCCGGATCGCTTCTTCGAGTGGAATGATTTTCTCGTCTCGCACGTACTTTCCCAGCAAACGCGCAAAGCTCCCGTAGGCGCGCGGGTGCGGATTCGATTTCAAAAACACTCCTTCCGGCGCAAGCGACGCCGCGTCGGAACAAAAGCTCACCCAGGGAATCCCGATTTGTTTGCGCACGTTGTCCTCCGACATGATGAAATAGACCGTATCGACGCGGCTGCCATCTTCGACGACAAGATCCATGGCGGTTTCTTCCGGAGTTTTCCCGCGTAATTGCGCCACTTCGGCGAGGGTTTTTCCGGTGAGCGGTTTGAGCTGTTCGTTTTTGAATCCAATCAGGAGAACGCGATCCGCCGAACCCGCCGCTAAATAAAGGCTCTCCCACTCATCCGTCGGCGTGGTCATCTCCTTTTGCAATCGCGCGCGCACTTCCGGATTCTTCAGCCGCTCTGCCCAGGCTTTGTAACCACCCTCCTGCACCCAAGGCGGCATGGCGGCATCGAGCCCGGTCGCACCGGCGATGTAAGTGTACATATCGGCGGTAACTTCCAAACCGGATTGTCGCGCCTCGCTGACTTTTTGAATGGCCGCATCCAGTTTCGGCCAATTGGCTTCTCCGGCGGCTTTTAAATGATAGATTTCAGCGCGAATCTCCGCCTCGCGCGCAATGGTCAAAAACTCGTCAATGGCTTCGAGAAATTGGTTCCCTTCACTGCGCAAGTGTGAAATGTACAGGCCATCGTATTCAGCCGCGACCTTGGCCAATTCGATCAACTCGTCGGTGGAAGCATAAAAAGCTGGAGTATAAATCAATGACGACGCCACTCCGAGGGCCCCTTCTTCCATGGCCTGGCGAACGAGCGCGCGCATTTTCGTCAACTCCCCCGCCGTGGGCGCGCGATTTTCATAACCCACCTGATGGATTCGCAAAGTGGTGGCGCCGACAAACGAAGCCACATTGCAGGAGACTCCGCGTTTCTCGAGAAATTCCAGATACTCACCCAGCGTGGTCCAGGTGACGGGAAATTTTATGTCGCCCTGGGACTCGATCATGTTTTCTTTCATTTTCGAGTTGAGCGGTCCCATGGATTCTCCCTCCCCCATCACTTCCAAGGTCACGCCCTGGCGAATATCACTTTGCGAAAACCCATCCTGGATGAGCGATTCCGTGGCCCAGCTCAGCATATTGATAAATCCGGGCGCCACCGCCAACCCATGCGCATCGATCTCCGTGCGCGCGGTGCCGGGCTTGAATTTCCCGAGCGCCACAACCCGGTCGCCCTTGATGGCTAAATCCTGGCGAACCGGCGGCCGCCCGCTGCCGTCGTAAATCAGTCCGTTCCGGATCACCACGTCGTATTTGGGATTCATGGGGAGCGGTTGATATGGAATGCAACTCGTCAGCCCTGCGATCACCAGCAGGCAAACAATCGAGGCGCGCATGGCTCATTTGTCTTCGAACTTTCCCTGGAAGCAAGCCTGGAAACTCCGAATGGAAGGAGAACTGTGCCCGACTCCGAAAATTGAATTCTGAGGTATTTCCGTGGTCCAGCAGACCGACGCTGCCGGTGCTCATTGAAAGGGCTGAATGCCCGACAGTTGATAGCCCAGGGCAAAGCGAGTCTGCGAGCGACGCCCTGGGTTGTTCGTTCAAAAAGAATTTCATCGCGACAAGAACCTGAGGCTTGACATGAGGAAGGCCTCTGCGGTGCCATACTGATCAAACCGTGTACTAATCCCACGGTCTGGCCAGTGATAGGCCATTAGCAGCGTGAAGTTATGAAGCGTGTTTTAGTTATCGTTTGGTCGTTTGTCCTCAGCCATTTCTTTTTCTTTGCCGGATGCGCCACACCACCAGAGCCCGACGCGTTGGCCGTGATCCAAACCCGATTTCAGCAGGGCCATTTCGAATCGTGCCTGCTGGATATCGGACGGATTCGAGCCACGCGCCCGCTCGAATTCGAGCAGCAGGCGCAGCTCTGGTTTATCGAAGCGCTCTGTCAGGAAGCGCTGGAACAGCAAGCGATCGCAGATGTGATTTATCACCGGCTGATCGATAAATTTCCTTCCACGACCTTTTCCGCGCGGGCTGAGTTGCGATTGGCCCGGTTGGAAGGAGATCAACTCCCAAGTCTCGTTCCGGAATTTGATGGGCGCGATTGGGAAATTCAGGCACGGCGCTGTCGAGGCACTCAATTCCTCGCGCAATACCGGTTGAAATCAGAATCGCCCCGCGAAGCAATTGAAACGGTGACGGTGATTGCCGCCGATATTCCATCGGCGGAGCCGGACCTCGAAAGGCAACTGACGCAAGTCCGGACAGAAATGGAAATCGGCAATTCGGAACTCAAGTGGAACGTTCTTTACCGGAGCGACACGGACGCGGTGTTTTATTTTCAGTCCTTGAAAGGAGCCCCGGAATGCGGCGTGGGGCGTCTGGTTTTGGCCGGGGATCGCGAGCATCGGATATTTTACATTGCGAAAAAACGTCAGCTCGAACCCGAGCGCCTGCAACAATGGTCTCGCATCTTGACGCGCGCCCGCATTTCCGGAGCGCAATGGAAACAGCGCACGGTTCGACCCGAATTGCGGGCGGGACAGGGAGCGGCTCCCGCCCAGGACGAAGGGTGAAATCATTCCCAACGAAACCACCCGGCGCTGCTTGAATTTCATTCCAATTCTCGGTCAGCCAATCTAAAACAGCGGCCACCATTATGAGCACCGTTTCGCGTCGGAAGTTTTTGCATCATTCCTTTCGGACAGGAATTCTCCTGGCCGGTGCGAGCGTTTGGCCGGCGGCGCATGGCATCGTTCCCTTTCGGAGGCGCGGCGGCCCGCGGCTTTTGCTGAGCCTGGCCGCTTATTCTTTCCGCAATTATTTCAAAGACGCCGATCACGAGCGCGACGCGGTGGTCGATCCCTCGCGAAAGATCGATCTCTTTCAATTCCTCGATTATTGCGCGGAACAAGGCTGCCAGGGCGCTGAATTGACGAGCTATTACTTTCCCAAGCCATTGCCGGAGCAGTTTCTCATTCGGTTGAAACGGCACGCCTTTCTGCGCGGCATCGAGATCAGCGGCACGGCCGTCGGGAATACCTTTACGGATCCGAAAGGCGACAAACGCAGCCAGGAGATCGCGCTCGTCAAACGCTGGATCGATCACGCGCAGGAAATGGGCGCACCGCACGTGCGCGTGTTCGCTGGCAGCGCACCACGCGGCATGGAAAAAGAACAGGCGAAGAAACTTTGCATCGAAGCGCTCGAAGACTGTTGCTCCTATGCCGCCGCCAAAGGCATTTTCCTCGGACTCGAAAATCATGGAGGGATTGTCGCTGAAGCCCAGGATCTGCTCGAAATTGTCCAGGCCGTGGACAGCCCCGCGCTGGGGATCAATCTCGACACCGGGAATTTCAACACCTCCGATCCTTACGCAGATCTCGAACGCTGCGCGCCCTATGCCATCAACGTGCAACTGAAAGGCGAACTGCATCCGCGG
Source organism: Verrucomicrobiota bacterium (assembly GCA_040754135.1). Classification (GTDB taxonomy): domain Bacteria; phylum Verrucomicrobiota; class Verrucomicrobiia; order Limisphaerales; family SIBE01; genus JBFMDG01. Next base: position 2,648 of record JBFMDG010000208.1, on the reverse strand, counting down.
GGACAGCCGAAAACGGCCGCTGATCTCACGCGCCTCGTGCGGATTTTGCGCGAAGCAAATTATCAGGGTTACGTCGCCCTCGAATACGAATCTGCCGAAGATCCCTGGAAAGCGGTCCCGCCGCTGCTGCGCCGCATGAAGGAACTCTTCCAGAGTTGAGCGATCAGAAAGGCCGGCTTTCTTTTTCAGTTAACGGGCCGCTTTGTTCACCGACGCTGCGGTTTGAATCCTTGGCTGCGATTATTCCTTCGGGCCGGTCGCTTGCAACCGCTTCAAATCACGATCCGCCGGCGTCGTAGGCAATGACGGCAGTGTGCCGCCGGCATCGGCGGGAGTTTTGCGCAATATCTCAGCGCTCTTGCGAATCCCGTCGTCTCGCCACCGCCAGTACTCGGCATGTCCATCGGCAAAGGAAAGATTGCAGCCGTAATTGTGGCGGCTGCCAGGGAGATTCCAATAGTCTGGCGAGTTCAGAGCCGGGCGGCGAATCCCGAGGGCACCGTTTTGAATACTGTTCTCATCCTCGTCCAGAAACACCAGCGCTCCCACTGGATCCGGATCCGTAAGGTGGGAATACTTGGTTGGAATGATTCGGAATTGCGAATTGGTATGGGCCATTCCGGTGCTCATTGAGATGCTGCGGAACCGGACGATGTTTGGGAAGCGCCAGACCTTTGATCGGTCCGCGGGACAATGGTAAATGCCCGCCGAAGTGTTGTACTTCCAGAGCACGCCCCTTTGAATATTCCGGATGTCCCGATCCATTCGCACGTCCCCCTCGATCCACGATCCAGCAGTGCTGTCGCCTCCGCTGGCGCCGTTAGGCGGAATCCAATCGTTGTTATCATCGGTGTACATCTGCCAGCAGACCTGGAGTTGTTTGTGATTGTTCAGGCACTGAATGGATTGGGCTTTTCCTTTGGCCTTGCTCAGCGCCGGCAGCAACATGCCGGCAAGAATGGCAATGATGGCAATGACCACCAGCAGTTCAATCAGAGTAAAACCCGAACTGAATCGACGTCTTGAGATGGAATGACCTGCTTGCGGCCAACGGCAACGCACTTCGAAAACTCGCATTGCGTTTAGCTAATCACTTCCTTCGCAGCTGTCAACCGAGCGGACAAAAAACACAAAAAATATGGGCAGCAGAGATGCCACGCGAACCCGTGAGCACCGCCTGTGAAAAGCGAGCCGCTGCAAAGCAGCGCTGGGGAGCGCGCCCGCCCCGGGCGCACTTCGAGGCGCCTTGCCTCGAAGCCGAGCCGATTGTGAAGCGCACGATTTCCGATTAAAGCCAATGGCTGCAAAAAGCCGCTACCGCGAGAGCGGTTTCCAGTTCACATATTGGTAACGGTCAAAAACCCAGATGAAATCCGGATTTCTCAAACCACCACCCGTCCAGCGGAAGCTGGAAATGCCCGCCGCGGAATCTCGCGCCGCCTTGATCGTCGCTGCATCGATCCATTTGTGCCCCTCGGCATGGCCATCGGCGAACGAGAACGTGCTCCAGTTGCCGTGAAAAATCGCGAAAGGATCGACCCACGCGCCAGAAATGGATGAGCCATTGATGTTCACGTCCAGCACCCAGGTGCCGTTGTTGTAACCGCGCGGATCGGCTTCCTCGATAAAGACGAACGACTTTGCCGGCGTGGTGATCGAACTCAGTTTTGTGAATGGAGTGATGCCGCTCCAGGCGATGCCGTTGACGCCGCCGTTGATGCCTTCGGCTTTGGAATAAGAATCGAAAGCCCAGCCGTTGCCTGGCCGGCGGTGTTTGGTGCGGAGATCACCCGGGCAATGGTAGGAGTTGTAGGCGCTGCAATATTTCGTGAGCGGGGAATTGCTAAAGCCATTGTAAACCCGCTGCAACGCTTGCTGAACGGAAATGCCGCCGGCGAGGTCGGGCTGAGGTCCTCGCCAGAATCCGCCGGCGTAGAGTTCCATCATGCCATTGCCGCTCATGAAACGTGTGGGGAGCAAGGTGTCCTGGTTTTCGTCCGCATACATCATCCAGGCGAGGATGATCTGCTTCTGGTTGTTCAGGCAGGCCGATCCGGTCGCCTTCAACTTTGCCTTGCTCAATGCCGGCAGCAACATGCCGGCAAGAATGGCAATGATCGCAATCACCACCAACAGTTCAATCAGGGTAAACGCCAAGGCACGCGCCTGAGTTCCATCGTGGAAATATTTCAATCGAATGATCATACAACCTTAAATCCAGATTCCCGGGCGTCCCCCGCTCCGATAGCGAAGGACGCCCCAGGATTCGAGCCGCGCGTGTGTTCTCTTACGGCGACTGAATCACGTAAAAATGTTGAGCCGCATTGGTGGGCGGAGCGATCGTGATGCTGAATGCGCCGGTAGCGTCGAAGTTCCCCGATCCCGCCACTGCCCAACTCCCCAGCGGTTGCGTCAGCACCGGTGATTTCAACACATTAAACGCCGCATTCGGAGTTCCGCCGGTGCCGCTGATCACCAGATTCGCGCCCTCCAACCTCACGCCCATTGTTGGCGACAACTTCGGCAACTCAAACGTGACTGGCGACGCTCCCTGCGCCAGCAACCCGATTTTCGTCCCATCGAGCGCGCTGGCATACACCGCAAACTCATCCATCACGCCTCTCATGTTGTTGGCTCCGCTCGGCTCC
>JBFMDG010000207.1:0-10473 GCA_040754135.1 Verrucomicrobiota bacterium | reverse complement strand
CGGATGATCAAAGCCAAAAACGCCGGCAACGCACCCACAATAAACATCCAGCGCCACGACTGGCCAATGGCGCCGGAGGATTCCAAATGACCGAAGCCCATGCTGATCAGGGCCGCGGAAACATTGCCCACGGCCGAAAGCGCCTGCAATAAACCGAGGGCATAAGGCCGCGCGCGATCAGGCATCACCTCCGCCACCAGAGAAACGCCCACGGCAAATTCGCCGCCCACACCGAGTCCCGTGATGAAACGGTAAAAAGCGAAATCCCAAAACCCCACCGAAAAAGCGCTCAAACCGGTGCAGAGCGAATAAATCAAAATGGTCCACATCATCGTGCGCGCGCGCCCAATGCGATCGCCCAATACGCCAAAGGTCAAACCGCCCGTGGCCCAACCAATCAGAAAGATCGACGTGGCATAGCCCCCATATTCCTGGAAATTCTGCCCGGGCTGCAGCAGCGCTTTCATCGCCGGCACTCGGGCGAGGTTGAACAATTGTTGATCCAGGCAATCGAACAGCCAGCCAAGGGCAGCGACGATCAGGACGAACCAATGATAGCGCGTGAGCAAGCTCCACCAGGGGAGATCCACAGCGGGTGAGACAGCATTTTCAACTTTGGGCATAGGCACAAAACTCCCGCGGCACATTGGGCAACCGCCAGGATGGTTCAGTTCCCTACACAGATTCGCCGCACAGGCCAAGAGCAAACTCCGATTTTTTTTCGCCACGGCGCGCACATGCGTGCTCGCGGAGCACGGCCCAGGGAAAGCGTGATCTGGCCATTGGTCTGTGTCTGGCTCGATTGGGCCTGCGGGCGGGAGAGGTAGCGGCACTCGTATTAGAGGATATCAACTGGCGGCAAGGTGTTTTGCGACTCAGGCAAAGCAAGAACGGTCAGCCAGCCCAATTGCCACTGTTGACCGAAGTGGGCGAAAGCATCGCCAATTATTTGCGCGAGGCGTTGTGGAATGTGGCCGAATTCTCGGAGCGTCGCTTTCTGGTCGGCGATTTGTCGCACACGCCGGGCAATTCATCGCGTCGCGCAATCCAGCCATCGGTGAAGGTGCGTTGTTCGGCAATGGAATGAGGATCACTATCCCAGCCCGCGGCCTGAAGCTTGGGGGTGATCAAGGTGCGGCAGGTATCGGCTTCAGTGGGCATTAAGGGGATCTGCGACACCGCATTTCAAAGCAGCGGACAAAAACAAGCGGCTGACGGGATGCATCTTTTGGATCGGGATTGTCATTGTTCCATTTGCCATGGTGCGCTGCTCTCTGCTGCGGTGCCGTTGCGTCGGGGTCCAATGGCTGAACGCTGGACGTGAGTGTAACGATCGGGCTTTCGAGATGCAAGAATGAGCAAAGGGCAGAGGGCAAAGGGCAGAAAGCACAGGACACAGGACACAGCGGCAGAAAAAAACGGGACAGCGCCGAGTTCTTTCCGCTGGAGTTTGGGCATTTTGCAATCACATCTTTTCCAAAACTTCGTCCCTGAACATGTCGGTTGAAAGCTGGGCTTCGGTTAAACGCAAAATGGTTCCGGCTTTTGCCTTGACCGCTCCGGGGTTGATCCTGATTCTAAGCCCGTTTTTCCGATGATGCTTATGAACATGAAACTTCTGACGGGTGCGATTCTTTCGATGGCTATTTTCTCTTGCTCGATCGTTTACGCGCAAAAGCGCCCGGAGCGCCCGGTGCCAATGCGCAAGGATGCACCCGAGGACAAGGCGCCCGAGAAGAAATCCTATCCGACCATGGGCAGCATCGAGAGACTTTCGGCCGATTTGGATGCTTTGATTCCGCCGGACGCAGTCATCGAAAAACTGGCCAGCGGTTTCGAGTGGTCGGAAGGGCCAGTCTGGCAACCGCGCGGAGATTTTTTATTGTTTTCGGATGTGCCGCGCAACGTAGTCTTCAAATGGAAGGAAGGTGTTGGAACGCGCGAATATCTGATCCCGAGCGGTTACACCGGTTCGGATCCGCGCCGAGGCGAGATGGGATCAAATGGCCTCACTTTGGATGCAGCGGGCCGGCTGGTGCTTTGCCAGCATGGCGACCGGCGTGTGGCCCGGCTTGAAAAAGACGGCACTTTCAAAACCCTCGTCGAGTATTATGAATTCCGCCGGTTCAACAGCCCGAACGATCTCGTTTACAAATCCAATGGCGATCTTTACTTCACCGATCCGCCTTATGGTTTGCCGGGTTTGAACAATGATCCCGCCAAAGAGCTGACTTTCAACGGAGTTTACCTTTTGAAACGCAATGGCGAATTGAAGTTGCTGACCAAAGAACTGACCTTTCCAAACGGCATCGCCCTGTCTCCCGATGAAAAAACGCTTTATGTGGCCGTGTCCGATCCGAACCAGCCCATTTTCATGGCTTACGATGTGAATCGCGATGGCACGCTCTCGAATGGCCGCGTGTTCTTCGATACCAAGCCATTTGCCGCGGGAAAGAAAGGGCTCCCGGACGGTTTGAAAGTGGACAAACTGGGGAACCTGTTCGCGACCGGTCCCGGCGGCGTGCTGGTGCTGTCGCCTGAAGGACGGCATCTCGGCACGATTAACACCGGGGAAGCCACGGCAAACTGTGGATGGGGTGACGATGGCACGGTGCTTTACATGACGGCCGACATGTATCTCTGCCGCATCAAGACCACGACCAAAGGCAAAGGATTTTAGTCCGGGCTGAGGAAAGGCCAGAATCGCGCCGGAGCATGAAGAAACCTTTGATGATTCTGGTTTGGTGGCTGGCCGTTTGCACTCTCGACCTCGGTTTGCGGGCTGAAGATTGGCCACAATTTCTCGGGCCTCGCAGCAACGGCATTTCCTCAGAAACCGGATTGCTGGATCGCTGGCCGACCAATGGGCCGCCCATTCTTTGGGAAAAAGCCATTGGAACCGGCTATAGCGCCCCATCTGTCCGCGGCGACCTGCTGGTGCTGCATCATCGATTTCGTAACGAGGAAATTGTCGAAGCATTTCAAGCGGCCACCGGCGACCCCGTCTGGCGCTACGCTTATCCGAGCGAATTCATCGATCCCTACGGTTATAACAACGGGCCTCGGAGCAGTCCATTGTTGACCGCGGATCGGTGTTACACTTTTGGGGCCGAGGGCAAGCTGCTTTGCCTTGAACTGCAAACTGGAAAACTCGTTTGGCAACGCGACACTGGAAATGATTGGGATGTTCCACCGGCTTTTTTTGGAGTGGGCAGTTCGCCGGTCCTCGAAGGTGGTCTTCTCTTGGTGATGGTTGGAGGTCAACTCGATTCCGGCATGGTCGCTTTCGATCCGCAAACAGGCAAAACCGTTTGGGAAAGCGTGGGCAAAAAGAATTGGAGCGGCCAACCGATGATCGGCTGGCCGGGCGAACGGACGGTGATTTGGAATCCCATCGAAAAGCAGGCCAGCTACGCCACACCGGTCGTTGCCAATGTGCACGGTCAGCGCGTAGCCTTTTGCCTGATGCGCCAGGGATTGGTCGGTTTGAATCCAAAAAACGGCGAAGTGCATTTCAGTTTTTGGTTCCGATCGCGTTTGAACGATTCCGTCAACGCCGCCAATCCGATCGTGCTGGATGACGCGGTTTTAATCTCCGGCGCGTATGGGAAAGTGGGATCGGTCTTGCTGAAAGTGAAGCCCGATTTGAAATCGGTCGAGGAAATGTGGCGAGATCCGGTGTTGGAAATTCACTGGTCAACTCCAATCCTTTACAACGGTTATCTTTACGCTTTTAGCGGGCGGAACGAGCCGGATGCGCGATTTCGCTGTGTCGAATTCAAAACCGGCAAGCTGATGTGGGACCGCGACGAGAGTTGGCCGGGACGTTCCATCATCCTGCCAAAGACGTTCGGGCGCGGTTCATTGATCCTGGCCGACGGCAAACTGATCGCATTTGGCGAATGCGGAAGGCTCGGTTTGTTCGCGCTCAATCCACAGGCGCCACAGGAAATCTCCAGCTACCAGGTTCCGCGCACGCATTATCCTTCCTGGACCGGACCGGTCCTTTCGAACCGGAGACTTTTTTTGCGGACGGAAGATCGCCTGACAGTCCTGGATTTGGGAAAGAAATAGGTGAAGGGGAAATGGCATTGATCGAGCAACGATGGGCGTTCCACCGCCCTGCAATCCGGCTCCAGATTTTCGAACCATCCTTTTTGGGGCGCCATTCGAGTTTTTCATTTGTGTTGGCGACCGAAAATCATCCAGACTGAGTTTGCCAAAGCTATGACGCCATGAATCCCCTGGCCCCGATCCTCCTGGCTGAAGACGAGCCGGACGATGTTTTTTTGATGAAGCGTGCTTTTGCGCGCGCGGAGTTGGCGCATCCGCTTCATGTGGTGACCGATGGGAGCCAGGCTATTCAGTATTTGAAAGGGGAAGGTGGTTTTGCGAATCGCCAGCAGCATCCGTTGCCCGTTTTGCTTCTGCTGGATTTAAAGATGCCATTCAAAAATGGATTTGAAGTCTTGCAATGGATTCGCCAGGAATCGGCGCACAAACGGCTCATTGTCGTCGTGCTCACCTCCTCTTCCCAAGCGCTCGATGTCAATCGCGCTTACGAAATGGGCGCCAATTCCTACCTCGTCAAACCGGCGCTGTTCGATGAACTCCTCGAATTGGTGCGGCGAGTGGATGCCTACTGGTTTGGCACGAATACTCTGCCGACCATTTGATTCACATCCTCCACGCCAACCTGAGTACGAAATAAAACAGAGCGGCAAAAACTACAAAAACTCCGCACGCCGCCAGAAATCCCAAAGCCAATCCGAATCGCCGCGTCACTACAAAGCCGAGGATGATCGCTGTCACCATTGCCAGAAACAAAAGAAGGAGCGTCATGGTTTTGATGTTTCCTGTTTCTCTTGATTCCCACGATGCACGCACCCATCGGTCGAATGGCCTCGGATTTTCACAAAGACCAAAGTGCTGTCCGCCATCGTGCGGTCCGTCATCGGCACGATCAGAGTTCAAGGCTCGGAATTGTCAACCCTTTCGTGAGCCCGCCATTGACGGCATTTTTCACCACATGCGGAACGGTTGGAATGGGTCACCAACTCCTTGCAATTTGTCGTAAAAACCTTTACCAATCGCCAAGCGTGAAGAAACACATTTTAGTGGTGGATGACGAAGCCCCGATTCGGGAACTGCTCGAATCCTATTTTAAACGTCAGGGCTACCAGGTGAGTGTCGCCGCCTCCGGCAATGAAGCGGTTACTCTGGCCAATGAAAACCCGCTCGATGTGATTATTCTCGATATTGTGCTGCCGGACACCGATGGATTGGAACTGTTGGGAAATTTGAAGACGACGCATCCCAACCTGCCGGTGATCATCATGACTGGGATTGGGTTCGACGAGGAATTGCTTCAGGAAGCGAGGCTCAAAGGGGCCGCTGGATACGTGAGCAAGACCCTCCCATTGGAACAGTTGCTCATGGAAGTGCATCGGATCCTGAAACAGAAGAGTTCCAAGTAACTCCCGAAATTGCGGCCGTGGCGCTTTTAGACAAAAACCGGCCAGGCAAGACCTTTCCCGCTTCCCCTGCGCTGCGCGAACGGGAGGAACGCCTTGAAGCTCTCAAGGCCCTGGTGAGCCAGCTCGGCCATGACTTCAATAATTTCCTTGTCCCGTTCCTCGGCTATGTGACTCTGGTTCGCGAAGAAACGTCCCCCGAATCCACGGTGGCGCAGTACCTCAGCACCATGGAGAATTCGGCCCGGAAAACGGAGCAGTATCTTGAAACCGTCATGCTGGCCGTGAAACCGGCCCGCCGTTTTTCGCCGAAACCGGGAGATTTTCGCGCCCTGCTCGAACAGGTTTTGGCCTCCTGGTCCAGTGGATTAACTCCTTCCCCCATTCGCCTTACCACCGATTTGCAACCGTGTTCGCTGGTCTTTGACGAAGATCATTGGCGCAATGCCATCCAACAGGTGCTCAACAATGCCCGCATGGCCCTCGCCATGGGCGGAAATCTTCAGGTGCGCTTGCATAAAAAGCCTTTGCCTCCCGAGCGCGCTTCAGAAATCGGCGTCGATGATTCCGAGGTGTTTGAACTTGTTTTTGAAGACAATGGCATCGGCATGAGCGAGGAAACGCTGCGGCGCGCTTGCGAACCATTCTTCACCACGCGGCCCAAAGGGAAGGCGCTGGGGCTGGGCCTCACCATCGTTCACAGTGTCGCCCGGTTGCATGGCGGGCAATTGCTCATCGAGAGCCAGGAAGATGCTGGCGCCAAAATTCAAATCATTCTTCCCGCCATCAACGGACCGAAGCCAAAATCCGAATCGGGCCGCGCTTCCACGCCGTCGGATTCAAGCGGGCAACGCAAGCAAACCCGGCGCGTGTTGCTGGTCGAGGACGATCCTTTCGTGCGCGAGATCGTGAAAAATTTTCTGCAACGCATGTCACTGGAAGTGTACATGGCTGCCGATGGGGTCGAGGGACTGAAACTCTTTCAAAAACTTTCCCACGATCTCTGTTTGATCGTGTCGGACATCACCATGCCGCAAATGGATGGAATCGAGTTTTACCGCAACGTGCGCAAGCTCGATCCGGCGGTGCGGGTGCTGTTGATCAGTGGCGATGCGGAAGCATCACGTGAAGATGCCTTGGCCAGCCTGGGATCGGAAAGGCCGATATTGCTGAAAAAGCCATTCACGATGAAGCAATTCACGGAGATAGTGCGCTCACAATTGGGCTGATCGCCTGCCGTTAGAAACCGCGCGCAGGTGCGCTTCGCGCAAGAAAAAAGGAGTGCTGTAGCAACTGCCCTCCCCTTTGGAGTTTGGATTTTGCAATCACCCCTTTGTCCAAAACTTCTTCCCAAACTTCCGACGAAGTTTTCGACAAAGGGAATGAGTGACCGGCGAGAGGCCTGTGAGACGCCCGTCGAGGGAGTGCAGTTTCTGCTGCACTCCCTCGGTGAAAAGGATTCGGCGGGTTAAATGGCTTCCAGCTGTTCGCTTTCGAGAAAGCCCTGGAGCTGCCGGATGCGCGTCGGATGCCGCATCTTGCGAAGCGCTTTGGCTTCAATCTGGCGGATGCGTTCGCGGGTGACTTTGAATTGTTTGCCCACTTCTTCCAAGGTGCGCGAATAGCCGTCGCCCAGGCCGAAACGCAATTCCAGCACCTTGCGTTCGCGCTCGGTCAGGCTGCACAACACATCATTCAGCTTGTCCTTGAGCAGGCTGTAACTGGTCATGTCCGACGGGTTCTCGGCCGATTTGTCCTCGATGAAATCTCCGAAATTGGTGTCTTCGCTGTCGCCCACCGGCGATTGCAATGAGATCGGCTGCTGCGCCATTTTCAGGACGGCGCGGACGCGTTCGACCGGCATTTGCATTTCGTCGGCGATTTCCTCCGGAGTTGCTTCCCGGCCAAAATCCTGCACGAGCTGTTTTTGCACGCGCATGAGTTTGTTGATCGTTTCGATCATGTGCACCGGGATGCGAATGGTGCGGGCCTGATCGGCGATCGACCGGGTGATGGCCTGGCGAATCCACCAGGTGGCGTAAGTCGAGAATTTGTAACCGCGCCGGTATTCGAATTTCTCGACGGCTTTCATGAGGCCCATGTTGCCTTCCTGAATGAGATCGAGGAAGGAGAGGCCGCGGTTGGTGTATTTTTTGGCGATGGAAATCACCAGCCGGAGATTGGCCTCGACCATTTCGGTTTTGGCCTGGAGCGCTTTGCGGGTGAAGTGCTGGAGCTGTTTATAGGCGTTGAGATAATCCTGAAAGGGCATGCGCACGAATTCTTCGAGCGCTTTGATTTTGCGCTGTTCGCCCTGAATGATTTGCTGTTGCTGGTTGGATTTGCGTTGTTGTTCGAGTTCGCAAATCGTGCGCAAACTCAATTGAATCTTGTCGTGGATGTTGTCCGCCACCAGCGCCATTTCCTCGATAACCTTTTGCTTGTAATAAAACTTGGGAAAGGTCTTTTGCAGTTTTTCGTCCTGCTTGCGGAATTCATTAAAAGTTTTGTCCCGCTTCGCTTTGTTCGGCGCGTTTTGCCACTCGGCATATTTGTCGTCCACCGCTTGATCAACCGCGCGGACTTCCTTGACCAGTTTGCGAAGGGCTTTGAGGTGGTTGTCGCGCCCTTCAATTTTCTTGTCGAGGATGACGCGATCAAAGCGTTCCTTGGGAGGTTCGGAAATAAGTTTTTCCGCCAGGGCGATGTGTTCCTTGGCGGCGAAACCGAAGCTGTAAATGATTTTCTTAACTTCGTTTTCCGCGTCTTCGATGCGCTTGGAAATCTCGACTTCCTGTTCACGGGTCAGGAGCGGCACCTGGCCCATTTGCTTGAGGTACATGCGCACTGGATCATCGAGGATGTCCAGGCGTGATTTGTCGTCTTCCTCTTCCGGTTCGGGTTGTTTGACCCGGTCCACTTCCGCCTGATCGACAATCTCCACTTCGAGATTGCGCAACTTGATGTAGATCTCGTCGAGATCTTCCGGCGAGACAACGCTGTCAGGGAGCGCGTCGTTGATATCGCCGTAAGTCAGATAGCCCTGTTCCTGGGCGAGGCGGACGAGTTCTTTGATTTTTTCGGTTAGATCGATGCCCGACTGGCTTTTGATGGTTTCAGCAACTGCGGGTGTTGGGTGAGGGGCGGGCTCGGGAGTGGAAAGAGTATCATCATGGGAACGATGGTTGGAATTCGAACGCGGGGATTTCTCTGCAGTTAAAGAATCTTTAGGCACAGTGACAATAGCGGTTTTCTTGCGGGCAGGCCGGCCCGTTGGTTGACGAGAGGGTTTAGAACCGGCTGAAGCCGGCTTTTTGTGACCAGTTTTGGCAACCGGCTTCTTAACCTTCGATTTGACCATAGATTTTTTGCACGCTGCTTTACTCAACGAGTAAAACAAAATAGCCGGGAAATATTGTGAATGGTGAGCGCTTAGTCAAGTGACGAAAAAAACCATTTCGATGCCGAACTGGCCATGGTTCGCGCTGGTTCGTTTGTAAGGGTGTTCGGTGAATCCCGACACCATATCGGGCCAGGTCCCGTCGCCAAGAAAAAAATGCGGAAATTGCGGACCTGCTTGACGACAAATCAAAACCGTCTTTCACGACCACGAAGCGCATGGCTTTTGGACGCAAGCCGAAGCCAGTTTATCGCTGCCAGGGCGCCAACGATTCATCCGCCCAAATCGCCTCGAGAGACTGGCGGTTGCGAACCAGTGCGGCCTGTCGTCCGCGGACCAGAACTTCCGCGGCCAAAGGACGGCTGTTGTAATTCGAGGCCATGACAAACCCGTAAGCACCAGCACTTAATAGCGCGAGGTATTCGCCTGCTTCCACGCGCGGCAATGGCCTCTCTTTGCAGAAGTAATCGCCCGATTCGCACACCGGGCCCACCACGTCCGAGGAAATCGGCGCGCGCGTGGTTTTCTTCACCGGCACGATCTCATGGTACGCATCATAAAATGCCGGCCGGATCAGGTCGTTCATGGCCGCATCCACAATGACGAAATTCTTTCGCCCGGTCCGTTTCACGTATTCGACGCGCGTCACCAAAATGCCGGCATTGCCACTGATGAATCGGCCTGGTTCGATCAAAATTCGAAGTCCCAACGACCGCAAAAGAGGCACCAGCGCCGTCGCATATTTTTCTGGAGTCACAATATTTCTGGCGCGCGGCGCCTCCCACCAATCGCCTGGCCCGCTGGCCAGGGCCGGTTCATACACAATCCCCAAACCGCCCCCGATGCTTAAAAACTCGATTGCATGCTTGGCTTTCAGTTTTTCGGCCAACGGGGCCACTTTGCGCACCGCTGCTTCGAACGGTTTCACTTCCGTCAGTTGCGATCCGATGTGCATTTGCAGACCGCGCAACCGAACGTGCTTCAGCCGGCTGGCTCTGGCATACACGCCTTCGATTTCCTCGAAGGCGATGCCAAACTTGTTCTCGTAAGTTCCGGTGGTGATTTTCGCGTGGGTATGCGCGTCCACGTTCGGATTCACCCGCACCGCCACCGGTGCGATCTGCTTTAAACGGGCGGCCACGCGATCGATCCGCACGAGTTCGGGCTCGCTTTCGACGTTAAAAGAATAAATGCCCTGGCGCAGGGCAAATTCGATTTCCGCTTCCGTTTTGCCGACGCCCGCGAAAACGCATTTTCGCGCGTCGCCACCCGCGGCCATCACCCGGCGCAATTCGCCTTCGCTAACGATGTCAAATCCACTGCCAAGCGTCGCCAGGCTGCGCAACACTGCCTGATTGGAATTCGACTTCAAGGCGAAGCAGATCAGATGATCGAGCGGTTGGAGCGCCGCATCCAGCTTTTGAAAATGATCGTGAAGCGTCCCTTCCGAGTAAACGTAAAGCGGGGTGCCAAACTTCCTGGCGAGGGATTCGACCGAAACGCCTTCGCAAAAAAGCTTCCCGTTCACGTAACGAAAATCATGCATGGCGCGTAGTTATGCCACAGAAGAGCGCGATGTCACGGAATTCCTGGGCAAAA
>JBFMDG010000206.1:0-10489 GCA_040754135.1 Verrucomicrobiota bacterium | reverse complement strand
GCGCAGCAACTTCACCGCTTCCGGATCGGACCTGTTCGTCATGCTCGCCCAAAGGGACCTGCATGTGACTTCATAACCTTCCAAATCCCCCGAGGCGAGCTGGCAGATTCCGAGGTTGGAAAGCAGGCTCTGGTCGTTATTTGAAGATCGGAGCGCCGCGGAAAAATCCTCGGTGGCGCCCTTCCAGTCCATGAGGCGCGCCCGCGCCATGCCGCGGCGTTTCCGCAAATTCAGATCGTGCGGCTGCATGGCCATGAGGCGATTCACATGAGAATGGGCCATGGCCCATTGTCCATTCTGCTCCCAGGCTTCGGCTTCGGATCGGTGCCAGGCCAAAAGCTTTGGGGGATCGAATGAGAAATCGCGCGGATACTTTTGCGCCAATTCCTCCCACAGGGCCTGCATGGATTCGCCATCCAGCGGGAGCATGCTTCCGGTTTCGTCGATCTCATGTCCCGCGGCCAACCGACTGAGCTTCACCAAATCTGCTGCCGGCCGGTCATCGCCGGCCAATGTCCAAACCCGCACGATTCCATCCGCGCAAGAAGTCACCAGCGAAGTTCCGTCTGGATGAAAGCAAACTCCCAGAACTTTCGCCGGATGCGGCAAACTTCCGGTCACCGGCTCGCCCGTGCCCGCGTCCCAAACCTGGGCCGTCCGATCTTCGCTGGCCGTGGCAACGAGGCGTCCATCGGCACTGAAGGTGGCGTCTCGAATCGGCCCGCGATGAAAAATCGGCATAGTCAATGGCTGGCCACTGGCCACTCTGACCAGGCGAATAGCGATTTCATCCAGGCCCTCGATTCGAGCATTGCCATCCGGGTTGTTTAACCCGTGAAATGCAGAGGCCGGAGCGTGGGGGCCGGCTTGAACTCGTTTCCCTGATTGCGCCTCCCAGACGATGTTTGAATCGCCGGATTCCGCGAAGATGAACTTGCCATCGGCGGAGTAAAGCGCGTTGTCCACGGCGTTGTTGTGTTTGATCTCAAACAGTCGCCGATCGGCGCGATATCGTGCCCAAAGCCGGATGCATCCCGATGTGTCACTGGTTAACAGACGCAAACCATCCGCACTGAAGGCGGCGTGCTCGAGGTTTCCGGCGAGCCTGACGCGAACCGCATCGGAGCCAGGCGAATCGAGCCGCATGATTTCGGCTGACGCGTCCGAAGTCCCATAGATGAGCTCTTGTTCGTCGGGAGAGAATCGGACGAAATGTTTTCCGGGACGTTGGTCGATCGGCTTTCCAGCGGTTACGGAAAAAACCCGCACCTGATCATCCACGCAACGGGCCGCCACCCATTCACCGGAGGCACTGAAATCCATCGATAAAGGCTGCGGCATTGGCAACTTCGCTATGACTGTGCCAGACCTGTTCCAAATCTGGATTTGTTGGAGTTGAGCCGCTGCAATGCGCTGACCATCCGCGCTCAACCGGACTTCCATCGCTTGCACACGTTCCGTGGGCTGAGGAAAGAGGAGCTGGCGGTCGGTCACATCCCAGATTTCAAAGGAGTCATCCTGGTAAAACACAATGAACAGTTTCTTGCCTTCGGTGGTTTCGAATATTTCGAAGCGACTCAACGGTTCGGTTGGTTCGATTTGACCCGTCAAGGGACGGCCACTCAGCGCCTCGACCAACACGTCTCCGTCTTGCGGGATTCCCTGAATCCAGGGCCTCGAAAAGAGCAGCCAAAGCCCTTTGTTGTAAAGACCCGCAGTGATATTGGTATCGCTCGATGCCAGGAGATTGGTGCGCAGAGCTCCTGTCTCGATCTCCCAAATTCTAGGCTGTCCCGTTAATCCGTGCGGTTCTCCACTGTCCACCACGGCGAAAACGAATTTGTCCTGCGCGGAAAATCCAACGCGCGTTTTGCCGGTGCCTTCAAGCCATTGAAACTGGAGTGGCAAACAGGCGTGCCAGACCGAGGCGATGCGCCGCCGGTGGATCGGCTCGCGGTCCGGTTGCGTGTCGATCGCGAAAGCTTCGGCAAACCAGAGCAACGCGGCTTGCGGATCATTCCGCTGCAGCAATTGCGCGCCTTTATCCACATACTGCCGCACCAGACGCGTCTGGCTTTCCTGCGCCAGGCGACGATTCGTTTCGGCTTTGCGCCGGCTATCTGAAGCTGCCAGCGCCTGCGTCTCGGCCGTCTGTTTGAGCAAATGGGTTTGCTGCCATTGAATCAGGAACAAGAGCAGGGCGGTCACAATCGCCAGGCCTAAACCGAGGCCAACCTTGCGCGCGAATGCGAGATGCCGTTCGATGGCGCGAAGATGTTTGACGGAGCGGCCGCTTTGCAACAGGACGAGATCGGCCTGAACTTCCCGCGCGGTTTGATACCGGTGATCCACATCCGATTCGCAGGCCTTGAGAATGATTTCGTTCAGCTCGATCAATTCGGCATCGCTCCCCGTACCGCTCAGGCCTGTCGGCAATTCTGGAAATTCCTGGCGATCCTTGCCCGTGGCCGCTTCATACAAAACCTTGCCCAAACTAAAAATATCGGCCTGAGCCGTGCCCGGCCCCTCGGGCGGGATGTAACCTTCGGTGCCAACAAAGGAGCGGGCTTCATCCAATCCGGCCACCAAACCGATGTCGGCCAGTTTGGCGATGCCATTGACGTAAATGATGTTGGATGGCTTTACGTCGCGATGAATGAGTCCATGCTCGTGCAGGTGCGCAAGCGCGCTGCTCATGGACAGGCCGAGCTCCAGATAATCGCGGAATGCCAGGCGGCCATGGCGGACAATTTCCGTGCGCAGCGTTCGAGGTTCGTACTGCGCCGGGTCGAAAGCTGCCGACGCGGGCAAAGCCGGCGCGGGAATGGCGCCGCTGCCAGCGTTCACTTCCATCGCTTTCGCCGGGGCCGTGTCCGAGCCGATTGACCCCCGCGCATCATCGGCCAATTCCATGACGTAATAAAAGTAACCGGCGGCGTCGTTGCGTCCGATCTGGAGAATGTCCACCAGCCCTTCATGGGACCGGGAGAGGGGCTCAAATTTCTGAATGCCCGAAAATTCCCGCTCGTACGGTTTCTCGTCCTTGAAGGCGTCGCGATAGACAATCTTCACCGCGCGAAACGTGCCCATGACATTGCGGGCCAGCCAGACTTCGCCATAACTGCCCCGGCCAATGGTGCGGATTAATTGATGATCCGGAATGACCGCGGTGACGTTCCCCGGTGCTCCAGCGGTTTCGGAGGCGAGAGCCGTCTTCTCTTCAGATGATTGCGGCGATGACATCGATGAGCGCTTGGAACACGGCGCGATTTTAGGAGAAGAAAATCGTGATCACAAGCCTTGTGGTCTCGAACGCTCGAAGTCTCGAAGGGGCGAGGTGGTGAAAAGCAAGCCGGCGTTTTCGCAGTGACCCAACCCCAACTGGAAAACGCCGGCGGGTGCTGAACCTCGACTCGGGCGAAAGCTTACTTTTTCTGCGCATGAACGGGTTTGCGAGCGGGTAACGTGGGCATTTGCTCGAAACCTGCCAACCGGCTCATCAAGCCTTCATTGACGCGATCGAGTTCGACGATGCGCGGCTCGGAATGGTCGGCAAAAAGAAACTCGAATTCGTCCGCGCTGCTGGCCAGTTTGCGATCGAACTCTCGAATGAGGCGCGCACAATCGAGCGGACACTCGATTTGCGCGGAATGCATGCAATCAGGCAGCACGGTCAACCGTCCGTTGGGCAATTGCCAGGCGAGCTTGTAGCCCATCGAGACCGGAAGGGTTTGATCGAACTTGCCCCAGAGGATTTGACAGGGCACCTGGACGTGTCGATAGCCTTGTTCGATGCGTTTCATCTCGGCCCAGTTCGGCAGGTGCGCTTTTTCATTCCAAGGCACCGCTTGGCGCAGCATCGCTTGCGCTGCGCGTCGCGTGTCGCCATTCGTGAGAATGGCGATGAAACGATCCACTTCTTCGCGCGTCACAAATTCCGGGTAAGACGTATTCTCGATGGAGCCTTGCGCGATCATCGGAGCGAGCACTCCCAGGGATTGGCCGATGGCGGTTTCCCAACTCTTCAATTCGATCACACGCACGAAGAGCGGGATTTCCTGATGAATCATGACATCGCTTGGCGAGAGCAGCACGAGCCCATCCACTTGTTGAATCACGCGCGCGTGGCGCGCGGAGATCTCCTGATCTGCAAACGCCCGCAACGCGGTCATGCCGCCGAGGGAATGGCCAACCACCAGGAGCCGCGGAGGTGTGTCACTCGCTTCGAGCCGGGTCTGCACCGCTTGCATGACGCGGCTGGCCATGGCCCTCGGTGAATATCCATCTGGCCCCAGCGTTTCGGCATCGGGCTTATCACTCGCGCCGCATCCCGGTAGGTCGATCAGCCAAAGATCGTACTCCTGGCCCAGCGCGCCGCCGAGATAGCGCCAGGTCTGATGATCGGCCAAGACCCCGTGAATCAAAACCAGGACGCGATCACGGTGGCCCGAGCCGCGCTCGTGCAGGGCGACGCGAACCGTGACGCCATTTTCAACGGTTGGGATCAGATGCGTGCGTGCGGGCAGCGCGTTCCAACTTTCGATGAGCGATGCCAAATGTGGAATTTGGGATTCAGAGGGCAAAGCGCTGTAGGCGGACGGTTCGGCCGGTCGCAGCGTCATGGCTTCAGCTCCCTTCATCGAGTGAGCTTTGCGTGCGGCGGACGATTGGCCGGCTTGGCCGGATTTGGCGGATGGAGTTTGGCGAGAAACAGACGGGCTGGAGAGGAGATCGGCTGAAGGGGTAGGACCTGCGACGGCTTGCCCCATCAACGCGAGGCTGCATGCCAGCGCTGAGAATTGGGTCAATGCGTTCATTGTGTCCGTGAGTTGATGTTGATGGTTAAGTGAAGTCGATCAATGGCAACTTCATCAATGGATACGCACGCCTCCCCACCTTTCTTTCAACAGATTTGCACCCCTCCCTTCAACCCTTCAACTCATTTAACCATTTAACCATTTAACCAACCTATTCCCCCACCCATCCATAGTAACGCCCCATCCAATAGGGGAGGAGAAAGTAAGCCCCGTCATCCTCCCCATGACCATTGCCGCCGCCGTCGGGGCGATAAGGATTCCCATTCCATTTCGAAACGGCGCGTTCGTCGGGAGCCAGGACTTCGGTCAACTGCGTGCGAGCGAAGCGATCATTCTCCTTTTGAAAAGTGACATCGATGCGATGCGAGTTTTTCATGGTCCACTGCACCAGGTCCATGGGAATGCGATTGAGCGTGCGCACCGAATCCGCGCGAATTTCCCTGGTCATTTTGCCAGCACCGCAAGCCACCGAAATGAAATTCCAGAGCGGATTTTTTTCAGGGCGAATTTGTGACCAGGTAAAGCGGAGGCCATCGAGGTAGATGGCGCGCAGGTTCGGATCTTTTTCGTACAATAGCAGCGGGTAATAAGAGAGATAAGCCAGTTCATCATCGGAGAAGTTGATTTCACCGCCACCGGGCCATCGCCGGTAATGCCGCATGTGTTCGGCGTATCCGCGCCGGATGCGATCGGCATAGGCCTCGGCGTATTTCGGATGGCCGGTGATGTGATGGGTTGTTTTCAGGAAGGAAAGCAATTCGAGCGATCTTAAGGCCGCTTCGTACTGCCCTTCTTCAGTCTTGTAGTAACGTTCGGACCATTGCCCCCAGCGGGTGGGCTTGCCATCGAGGTCGAGCAGGTCGTAATCGTTTTGGATCAAATAATCGGTCATGCGAGAAACGAACTTGCGGATCGATTCCTTTTCGGCGGCATCCGCGACCAGATCAAAATACACGGCATAGGCGAAGTAATGGCCGACACTTTCATCCGAGCTGGTATCGCCTTTCCAGAGCCATTCGCCATCCGGTGTCCAATGCCATTCGCCGCCTTGCGGTCGCGGTTCGTGTTTCGATACAAATGACCGCGCGTAAAAACCGGGTACACCCGTAATTTCCTCCAGCCGCATGAGCGCCTTCAGTGCGTGCTGCGCCTTTGCTCGGGCTTCGGGTGAGCGTGTGGCGGCATAACGAAACGCTTCCGCGCCGATGTACATCGCGGTCCAGAGGCCATCGTTGTCATTATCGTGCATGACATTGGTGGTGAGGTCGCCCGGCGAGCGCAAATGGGAATCGGAAACAAATCCATGACGGTTATGGCGCAGGGCCACACGTTCTTCGAACAACAGCGCCTTCGCTTCCAGTGTCATCGGCCGCCATTCGAGCAGGGAAACACCCGATTGCGTGCGTACCCAAACTCGGCGTGTTTTCGCTGGTTCCACCCAGATGTTCTCGACGGCATCATCGCGCAACCAACGGCGTCCCGCGAAATATTGCCATCGGTCCCATTTGTCTTTGGCTTTGGGATCGAACCGTGCGGCGCCGGAACCGCTGCCAAGCCAGATCGCTCCAGATTTTTCACGCGCGAATTCCTGAAGGTTGGCGACCGGACCGCGCTCCGTGCCCTGCCACGGTTTGGGAGCCGCCGTTGCCCGCACGGCGGCGGGGACTTCGGGAGAATCCACCGGAAAATGAGTGGCGATTTTCTGAGTTTGACCAATGGCACAGGATGAAATCAAAAACAGTGAGAAGAACGTTCGCGCGGCCAAAGAGAGTGTTTTCATACGCTTGAGATGCTCACGATCCATCAGTGATTTCGGATGCGGGACCTCAAAGCA
Source organism: Verrucomicrobiota bacterium (assembly GCA_040754135.1). Lineage (GTDB taxonomy): Bacteria > Verrucomicrobiota > Verrucomicrobiia > Limisphaerales > SIBE01 > JBFMDG01. The sequence continues at coordinate 3,838 of JBFMDG010000206.1, read as the reverse complement.
AGCTCGAATACAGTGTGAAGGGTTTGCGGGGATTGCCGAGACTGGCCGAGCCGCTCGCGAGTTTGCGCTCGCGTTCTTTCGCCCCGGCGCAAATCGAGGAGTTCCATCAGGCCGATTCTTTTGCCGTAATCGCCCCAATGTCCGGTGGCGGGAATCGCTACGACGTTGCTACGAAATCAAAGCCACGCCGAGCAAAGCAGGCCGATCACCAGCAACAAGCTCGTTCCGGGAAGGAGATCTGTCGCATCCAAAGGCGGGAGAGCAGGTCCGCGTTGATTCAATTTCCGGATTTTTTTCTCGACCCGCCTGAGCATGGTGCGCCGGATTTCCTCGAGGCGTTCGGGATGATCGAACAATTCCGGGCGCGGCTCCCAGGGGGGCGGAGTTCTTTGAAAGCACCGAATGATTTTTGCCCAGAAGCTTTTCATGGACGTGACGCTCGCATTTTCCCAACCGTTCGCGTTGCTTAGACGATTAAATGATCTTCGACTCGATATATTCGATTTCTTTGCGGAGCAGCCGTGAGACACGGTGTTTTGAAAGATAAACCTGAGCGAGACTGACTCCGAGGGTGCGCGTGACTTTCCCGACCGGCCATTTCTTCAGCACGTAAAGGTCGAAAATCTGGTACTGCTTCGGTTTCACTTTGCGTTTGACCCGTTCGAGCGCGGCATCGATCAGGTTCCGCTGCCATTCCTGGTCCCAAACTCTATCGAGGTTCAATCCGGCGGGATCTGGAACGCGTTCCACGGTGGCCGTCCGCGGCGTCAGATCGGAACGGGGGGTGTGGGCGATCGCATGCTTTTCGCGTTTGCGGTACTGATCGTAAATGCGCCAGCGGGTCAGTTGCAGCAACCAGCTCTTGAACGACCCGAGCGCCGGGTCGTATTTGAAGTCCTTCATGCGGCGCGCGACAGAGATGACGGTTTCCTGGACGACTTCCTGAGCTTCCTGTTCATTCATACCCGCTTTGAGTGCCACTCCGTAAATCAGCTTCCAATAGGTGTTGAAAAACTCGCGCCAGCTTTCCTGATCATCCCAATCCTTGAGCCGCGTAAGAAGGCTTTGCCTGGTGGGGATTAGTTCGTCAGGGCCGTTCCGCATAAGCAGAGAGTGCTGTCATCAGGCAGGGCCGAGTGGCGGTCCGCGCTGCGTCGCTTCGAAAGCCCTTTTCTTCCATCGCACGGCTCCATCAGGGTTCCCAGGTTGGGGTGAGTTCAATCATTCTGATGAAACAGAATACGTGGCCGGTTTGGGCGTTCTTTCAGTTTTGTTTGGCGTGGCCATAATGCCAGCGCGCAATCCAAACACAAGACAGACGACGCCCGGCATCTGCACCAAATGAAACAGCCCATTATGATCGAACGGCCAAATTAAATTCAGAGTCAGCGAACTGGCCTGCACTCCCGCAGCCAAAATGGTCAGGACAATTCCTGCCACCATCAGATTTGCGCCGGGCAATACAGCTTTCCACGCCAAATGCCCATAAATGCCGAGCGCGAAAATCATCACTGAACCTTCGTAAATGACAAACGCCACAAACGTATCCGGCCACAGCGTGGCCACTCCAAAGAAAACCAATCCCACGGCCAGCATCAGTCCAAGGATCCGTCGCGCAATGCGCTGGCCCCACGCGTCGTAAACGGCGCCCGTCAGGAACAGACCCACCATCCAGCCCAGGGCAAGGTTCAGTGGATGCCAGAGGAAATTGCGGGTTGGATCCGGCATTTTCACCCCGTGCACGATGGCGCCGAGCCACGAAGAAAAACAGAGCAGGCCAAAAAGCGCCGCCCACAATCGCGAACGCCACGCATTCTCGACTGCCGGCCGCGCCATAACGACGACGGCCCATAACGCGATCAGTCCCAGCACCGCATCCGTCGCTGCCGTCGTTCGTTCGCTCGGTATGTCGATCCATTGCATCGCAATATCAGGTCATACGCTGACGGCCGGATTGATCTTTCAAGAAACGCCACGGTCCGATTCGCTCCATTGGCGGCGTTCATCTGAGACCGGTTGCAAAATGACATAACTCAAGACCATCAGTCCCAGCAGGGCCAGCAACGTGGTCGCTTGAGCTTTCAATGCCGGCACATGAAATACGCGAATCATCAGAGAGGTTCCTAATGCCCACAGCACCGGACCTGTCACGGCGGAAAAGCGGCCAACCATTCCGTACAAACCGTAGAATTCACCGATGCGGCTCGGCGGTGTCAGCCGCAACATGTAAGGCCGGTCCGCCGCCCAGACCCCTCCCAGGGCAAAGCCCGCCAAGGCCGCCAGCAAATACATCGTCCAAAGGGGCCAGCCAAACCAGCCGATGCACGAAGCAAACACAAAAATTCCCATCCAGCTTTTCAACACGAGATTCAAAGTTCGCTTCGGCCCAAGCCGGTCCGTCAACCATCCCCAAAAGAATCCTCCCACCACCGCGAATGTGACCGCGCTGAGTAAAATCACTTTGGCTCTTTTCTCGCCCTCATCGCCGCTCAATCCGGAATGGATCGCCACGTTCACGGTGTAAAGCGCCATCACTTGAATCACCGTATTGATCGGATCTGTGTAGAGCACGCGTCCGATAAGAAAACGGAGCAGGCCGGGATACTGGCCGCTCGATCGCAAGGTGCGAATCGTTTCCCGGGTGGAATTCAAAATCATCCCAAAGTTGATTGGCCTCGGATTTGGATTGCCTCGTTCCCGCACAAAAATCATGCACGGAATAGAAAATACCAGGAACGATATCCCGATGATGGAAAAGAGCGTCGGCTTGCTGGCATCCTGAAAAAGCAGGCCAATCCCAATCGCCAGGTAAGAACCGAAATACCCAATGCCAACACCGATACCGCCAATGCGTCCGCGATTTTCTTCGGTGCTGACTTCGGGGAGGAGCGCGTCATAGAATTGCAATCCCGCCTGATAGGCCACGTTGGCGACAATGAAGCACAACGCAGAGAAATAAAATCCGGCGCGTCCCAAAACCAGAGTGAGCGCCACGCAAATCAGCGTGCTGACCACCAGAAAGGGCATTCGCCTCCGCGCCCGATCGGTCATCGCGCCGAGCAAAGGCGATGCGAAAAAAATGATCCCCATGGATATGGCGACGATGACGCCAAACACCGAATCGGCGCGCTCCGCACCCACCGTTTCCCGCACCCAAAGCGGAAAATAGAGCGAAATGACCCCCATGGTGAAGATGGTGTTGGCCAGGTCGTACATCACCCAACCCACCACCGCGCGCCGGGTAATGCGATGCGGTAGTTGCGTGAGTGACGGTTTCGGATCGCCCTCCGGCACGGGTGTGGAGGGCGAAGCCGGCTGGATCACAGCGTTTGAAGGCGGCGAATCTTCGAAGCGTTTGGCCGGAAAGTTTAGCGGATCCTCGCCGTGATCAGGCATAGCGTTCAGCAATGGAGCGGTCGGATCATGCGTTGGCGCAGACTCTACAAAATCACCCGCGAAAGGAAAGGAATTCTCCAGGAGCAATCATGAGCTGGAAAGAGCAGGGGAAAGTGCAGTGGGTTGCAGACACGCGGTCCGCTGCTGAGAGCGGCTTTACAAGCCGCAGCAATGTTGAGACGGCGAAACGGTCGAGGTTTGTTGCAACCGACCTGGCTGGTGAAGCACCTGACGAACACAGAAAGTTTTCCGCGAGGGCGCGAAAAACTGCGCCCGAGGCGGGACGCGCTCCCCGAAGCGGAGCGCGGCTTTACAAGCCGCAGCAATGTGCCCGTGCCAAGGCTCCGTCATTCTCCTCATGCAATCAGGGAAGCTGCTGCCGGGTACAGAAAGTTTTCCGCGAGGGCGCGAAAAACTGCGCCCGAGGCGGGACGCGCTCCCC
>JBFMDG010000205.1:0-10515 GCA_040754135.1 Verrucomicrobiota bacterium | reverse complement strand
GATTTCGATAAAAGCATTCATGAGACAGCGGGATTATTATTTGCGCGCTTTTTTGCGCTGCCGGATCAGTTTTTCAATTTCGGCCAGTTCCTGGCCGGAAATGTTGGTGGTATCGATCAGGCACTGCACCATGGGAGTCAGCGCGCCGTTGAACGCGTGCTTGAGGGCGTAGAGCAGTTCGCCACGCTGCGCTTGTTGGCGCGTCACCGCCGAGCGAAACACCGTCTGGTTTCGAACCTTTGCCGCTGCGAGCAGCCCTTTTTCGGCCATGCGATCCATCAAGGTGCGCACGGTTGAATAGGTCCACTCGGTTTGCTTTTCCAGATGCTGTTGAATGTCCGGCGCGGTGCACGGCTCCTTGTCCCAGACTGCTTTGATGATGGTCCATTCGCTCCCGGTGAGCTCGACAGATTTCGGTTTCATGAAGGCCGAGTTTGCTCGACAGTTGTAGAGAATGCAAGCGTTAGCTTTACAATTGTAGAGATCGCCTCCTGAAAGAAGGCCGAAGGGAAGCCGGCTGCGGGGCGCGCTTTCCGATTACCACCACTTGAAGCCCGGGTCGGGTTTCGGGCCGGTGTAGTTCCAGGAATAGGCCTCTGGCGGGAACTGAAAAAATTCAGTGTGACTGTCGCCGAACAGCACGTTGAAGCGGTACTGGCCCTTGACATTGTGCCATTGGCTCCAGCCGTCTTTCTTGTCGCGATCCGCCCACCATGGCCAATCGCCCGAGACGAGTTTGTTCGAAGGGCTTCTCGCGATCTCGCTCGCCTTCATCGGGGTCGCTTGCGGACTGCCCTTGGCGGCTTTGGAATCGCCGGTGACATGCTGGATGCGCAAAGTTTCGACGGCCCAGACGGTCAGATAGCTATTGCCGTAAGCCGCGTAACAACTGCTTTGGCGTCCGGAGGGAAACGCGCTCCGGTATTCGGCGGTGAACATGGTTTTCCAGAGCGAATCGCCTTTATCGGAAGGGCAGCGCCACGTCTCGGCGCTCGGCACATAAACATTCAATGGGCGCTGGTCTTTCGGCACGCGTCCGCCAGCGAGCGTCATGGCGCCGGTCGTGCCGCCAATCGTGGCCCAATTTTCATAGACGGGGTAGAAGTCCTGATGATCGCCGGAGTACATGGACAGGCCAAAGGCGTGCTGACGAAGGTTGCTGTTGCAACGGACCGTGCGCCCCTTCTCCTTCGCGCGGCTGAGCGCTGGCAGGAGCATGCCGGCGAGAATTGCAATGATGGCCACCACCACAAGCAATTCGATCAGGGTGAAAGCCAGTCGATATGAAACAGACTTTCTCATGCTATGTATCTTGAAGCTCGGACATTTGGCGAGCATGCCTTCGTCGCAAATTTCGTCGCAAATTTCGTCGCAAATTTTCTATCGACAAAGTTTCCGACAAGGTTTTCGACAAAGGATGACAGGCGTACCGCCGGCGTCTTGCTTGTCGGGCGGGTCACAGACTCGCTCATGCCATGCATCATCTCCGGCATAATGGACCCCGGCTCATTTGCAACAAGGAACTTCAAGATTCGGAATTTCCGTAATCGCTGACCAGCCACTTAATTCCCGTTTCACCGCCCGTTGCGAGGCGCTTCGCGCTTGTCCCCCTCAATGCGATCCGTATGATTCATCGCCAATGCAGCCGAAAAATTCAGTTTTCGCAATGTGCAATCGTGCAATCCTATGAAAACAAATCTTCGATTCTGGCATTTTCTTTGGGTGATTTTAACCGGCCTGATGGCCCTTTCCTCCGTGTCCGCGGCGACGCGCCAACTTATTCATGCCGGCGCGCTGATCGATGGCGTGAGCGCCGCGCCGCGCCACGAAATGACCATCGTCGTTGAAGGCGAACGCATCGTTGAAGTGGTTTCCGGTTTTCGCGCGGCAGCGGCCGACGAACAGGTCATCGATTTGAAATCGCGCACGGTCATGCCGGGCTTTATCGATTTGCATGTGCATCTCGGCTCCGAATCCTCGCCGCAAACTTATCTCGAGCGATTTACCCTCAATCCCGCGGACGTCGCCTTGCGCGCGGCGCATCATGCGCGGTTGACTTTACGTGCCGGGTTTACTTCGGTGCGGAATCTGGGCGATACCGCCAACGTGACCATTTCGTTGCGGGACGCCATTCGCAAAGGATTTGTGGAAGGCCCGCGCATCTACTCGGCCGGGAAATCACTCGCGACCACCGGCGGCCATGCCGATCCCAGCAATGGCTGGGCAGACTTGATTGAAGGCGATCCCGGACCAAAGGAAGGGGTGGTCAACAGCGCGGAAGACGCCGTCAAAGCAGTGCGCCAGCGCTATAAAGATGGCGCAGACGTCATCAAGATTACGGCGACCGGCGGCGTGCTCAGTCTCGCGCGCTCTCCGCTCAACCCGCAGTTTACCGAAGACGAAATCCGCGCGGTCGTGCGCACGGCCCGCGACTACGATTTCACGGTGGCCGCGCATTGTCACGGTGCGGAGGGGATGAAGCGGGCGATTCGTGCCGGCGTGGATTCCATTGAGCATGGCACTCTGATGGATGACGAAGTGATTCAATTGATGAAGCAGCATGGCACCTATCTTGTGCCGACCATTAGTGCCGGCCGTTTTGTGGGTGAGAAGGCAAAAGTGGAGGGGTTTTATCCCGAGATCGTGCGGCCGAAAGCCGCCAGCATCGGCCCGCAGGTGGACGCCATGTTTCAACGCGCTCTCAAGGCCGGAGTGAAAATTGCCTTTGGCACGGACTCGGGCGTGTCGCCGCACGGCCAGAACGCCAAGGAATTTGTTTACATGGTCGAGAATGGAATGAAGCCGATGGAGGCGATTAAATCGGCCACGCTGGAAGCCGCGAAACTGTTGCGGAAAGAAAAGGAGCTGGGAACGATTGAACCGGGAAAACTGGCCGACGTGGTGGCCGTGAATCGCGATCCGCTGGGCGATATTTCAGCGTTGCTCGACGTTTCCTTTGTGATGAAGGGCGGAACCGTTTACAAGCGCTAAGCCCTTCGTTGTTGAACGATAGGGGCCCAATCGCCAGCTTCCATTCTCTGACTGGAACGCGGGATAGGACTCAGGCAACGCTCGCGGCCCACATTAAGGCTGCATCGGCACTTCGAACTCTGTAACGTTGCCTTCCGGACCTGTCAGGAATGGGTGTATGACCGAAGTGCACGCCGCATCACTGTCGCCAAAGAATTGTCCCGGTTGCGGGGCGACCGTTCCTCTCAACGCGCCGCAAGGCCTCTGTCCCAAATGTCTTTTGCTGGGTGTCGCGGCTCCAACCGACCCGGGAGGTCCGGGCTCAGAACGCCCCGCTCCGCCGGCATTGGAAAGCGTGGCCGCCGCATTTCCGCAACTGGAAATTCTCGGCCTGATCGGTCAGGGCGGCATGGGCTGTGTCTTCAAAGCGCGCCAGCGGGAATTACAACGTTTTGTCGCGTTGAAAATCCTGCCGGAAGCCTACGCGCGCGATGCGGCCTTTGCGGCGCGCTTCGCACGGGAAGCGCAGGCGCTGGCGGCGTTGAACCACCCGAACATCGTGACCATTCACGATTTTGGCCGCGCCAACGGCTTCTTTTATTTGCTCATGGAATTTGTCGATGGCGTCAATCTGCGTCAGGCTCTCCAAGCCGGCCGCTTCACGCCAGAACAAGCATTGGCCATTGTGCCGCCCATTTGCGAAGCGCTTCAATTTGCGCACGACCGCGGGATTGTTCATCGCGATATCAAACCCGAAAACCTCCTCCTCGATAAAGAAGGCCGGGTAAAGATCGCCGATTTCGGCATCGCTAGAATCCTGAATGCCGCCCCGCTTACTCTCGATGAGCATGCCGCCGGAACGCCCCGTTACATCGCGCCTGAGCAAAAACAATCTCCGCAACACACAGATCATCGCGCCGACATCTATTCGCTCGGCGTGGTGCTCTACGAAATGCTCACTGGCGAACTGCCAGCCCGCCCCATCAAACCGCCTTCGCGCAAAGTGCTGATCGATGTGCGCCTCGATGAAATCGTGCTGCGAGCACTCGAGAAAGCCCCCGAGCTGCGCTGGCAAACCGCGGCGGAATTTCGCACGCAACTCGAAAGTGTAACTCCCGGCCCCATCGCGAGGGCGTCCGCCGTTTCAGCCCGGGCGGATGAAACGCGCGCGCGGGATTGGGTCTGCTGGTACCCATTTCGATCGCCATTGGTGCGGCAAATCTGCCTGCAATTGACCGAGGAGGAATTCGCCCGGGGAATGAAGCTCACCTGTCTTTGGGGGCTTGCGCTGGGCCTGGCCGGCGGATTGTTCGCCACCGCGATTTACCTGCCGTTGAGCCGCGGCAAGCCATTGCTATGGCCGGTGGTCATTCTTTTAGGACTCATTGCCGCAGGAACATTTTTGGCATGCGCGCGTGCGGTGCGGAAATTTTACAGTGGCACCGCATGGGCGAAGGCGAACGGAATCACAGCCGAACAAGTCCAGTTCTTCTCGTTCCGCATCGGGGTGATTTTTTCAGGTCTGCCATCGGCGCTCTTCCTCTGGTTCATTCTCACGGGCCATCGCGGGTTTGGGATCGATCTCGATGCTGATGAAAAATTTTGGCTTGGGATGGCCGGTTTCCCGATGAGCGCGGCTCTGGGTATTTCGATCGTGTGGATGACCGGCGCTTTCGAACTCCCGGCGCAAATTGAAATCTCGAACGAGACACGAAAGTGGCCGCCGACCGTGGTGACCGCAACGGCGCTATTGATTTTGAGCATTCTATTGATGGGAGCCGGGAGCGTGATGTTCGCGCTCGTGTCGCAGGATCCGAATTGGAATCCGGCGTCGGCGGAGCTCGTGATGTTTCTCCTCGTTTCCAACGGAGGTTTAGTGGCGGCTGGCGTTGCGACAATGTTCGGTTTGATGGCCCTGCGCCGATTGAAACTTGAACCGCAGCGTTGGCGCGGTTGGGCGGGCGCGAATGCCGCGGCCTGGTTCTGGCCGGGCGTCACAGCCGGTTGGTTACTGTTGACGCTGGCCAGTTCAGGATTCACAGGTAAGACGCCGGCAACACCGGCGATCGAACGCACGACGACCACGGCGACCACAGCGGCTCGCGCGGCGAGAGGAGATGCGCGATCGGTGGTGAATCAATGGCTGGCTCACGTTCAGGCTGGCCGCACCGAAGAAATGTGGAAACTGACCACGCGTGAGTCGGGCGGCGCGGGCTCGGTGGATCTTCGAGGCACGTGGGAGTTCAACAAAATCAAAGCCTATACGCTGGCGGCCGGCGACCACACCGCCATGGTGATCACAACCACTTTCAAGGACAACGCGGGGCGTGCGCGCCAAGTGCTGTTTTCGCTGGCGTTGCGGGATGGAAACTGGTTGATCCGTGAGAATGTCGTGGCCGCTCCGGAAGAGGCGCGGAGCCGCATGGCCGGTTTTACTGCGCATCCAGGGGTTCGCTATTCGGTGCGGGCCGAAGATCTCATCGGCACGTGGCAAGATTCCTTTTCCTTAGTAGGGCTTCATTTCGAGCCTGGCGGCAATTTTGCCTTAGTATCGCGCAATTCGAATGGCACCCGGAAAAGGCGGAGCGGCCGATGGCATTTGGAACAGGATGCACTCCGTTACTATGTCGATGATTACGAAGTGTCGGGACGATTCGTTCGTGTCGAAGAAGACTTTTTTCAACTTCAACTGGGCGATGGCAATCTGATGGGCTGGTTTCGAGAGAAGATTCAGGCTGGGGCGGCCCAAGAAAAATCGCGTTATCAATTCGCGCCGCTTGTGGAAGTCGATCTTCCTATCGCTGAGAGCCGCAAAAAATTTTTCACGTTGAAGGATGCCAAGGCGCATGCCGTCGCTCCGATCGACGATCCATTTGTGAGCGCCGGGATGGCGCAGGCGAAACCCGCCTTAGAAATTCACGGCCACCACAGCTATCTGCTCGATAAACAACTTGGAATCGAGCAATGGGACAGCGCGACCGCCGAGGCTTTGATGGAGAACTACCGGCGATTTGGCTTTGCCCTGCTTCCTTTCGAACGCTTCTCGACCTTTGTCATTTCAACGAATGATCTCCCCATGACCGTCGATCTTCCTGGAGTGGGTTTGCTCCAAGTGATCGGTCTGACTGAAGAAGGCGAACAAACCGAAATCCGCATTCGATACAAATTGATCGAAGCGCAATCCATGAACCCGCCATCGAATTGAATCCGCTCGAATCCAACGATGTGACGCCTTCGCGCGAAACGTTTGTCACGACGCGCTGGACGCAAGTAATGGCGGCACGGGGCGATTCCGCCGAGGCGCGCAACGCGCTCGGCGAATTGTGCGCCACGTACTACGCTCCAGTCGTCGCGTTTCTCCGGCGCGAAGGACGTACCGAAGACACGGCGCGTGAGCTGGCTCATGAATTCTTCGCGCAAGTGCTGGCCGGACGGGCGTTCGCCAATGCCAATCCTGAACGCGGCCGATTTCGCTCGTATCTGCTGGGGGCGCTCAGGAACTTTCTCGCGAACGATCGCCTGCGGGCCGGACGCGAGAAACGCGGCGGACAAATCGTTCATCAGCCGCTGGCATTGGAAACCGATGGGCCCGGTGCCGCGGAAATTCCTGCAACCCACCATCACGCAGCTGACACCGAGTTCGATCGTGAATGGGCTTTGAGCCTGTTGGCTCAGGCGCTGAAGCAACTCGAATTTGAATCGCGCGAGCACGGCAGCGGGCGCGAATTCGAGATTCTCAAACCGTGGCTGACCGGGGAGACCACCGGGCAATCACAGGCCGAGGCGGCGCGCGTGCTCGCCTGCGCCGAAGGGGCGGTGCGCGTGGCCATTCACCGATTGCGCCGGCGCTTCCGCGCACTGGTCAAATCCGAACTCGCGCGCACCGTGCACGACCCGCAAGAGGTTGCGGACGAACTGCGCTACCTCATCGAAGTGCTGTCGTAGCAAACTCGCTTAAGTAAGATTTCCACTTGAATGCCGCGGGGCTGGCCGAAATTGGATTTCAGCATGAGCAAGCGCGAGGAAGGTGCCGGCAGACTTGCTTTGCGCCGGTTCAAAATTTCGCGGCCTTGTTCCAAATCCGTTTCGTGGTAATTTTCGCCTCCTTGTGACGATGACCCGGTCAGTTCGATTCCGCGCGCCACGTGTGATTTCACACGCTGGGCCATTTATTTCTTTGCTATGGCCACGCTGATTGCCGCCAATGAACTTCGGGTTCGGTTCAATGAGCGCGGCGTGCTCGACGGCGCCACTCTGGCCATTCATGAAGGGGATCGCATCGGATTGGTGGGGCGCAACGGCTGCGGCAAAACGACTTTTCTCAAAATCCTGGCGGATCAGCAAACACCGGACGGCGGCGAGATCACGCGTCGGCGGGATTTGGTGGTGAGTTATCTTCCGCAGGATTTCGCGCTCGATGCGGCGCTGAGCGTCTATGAAAACGTGCACGCCGGTGCGCGGCATGTGCTCGATTTGATCACGGAATTCGAAGGGTTGCCCGCCCATTCCCAAAGGCATGCGGAACTCGAACAACGCATCCGCGCGCTCGATGGCTGGAATCTCGATCGACGCATCGAAATCGCTCTCGCCCATCTGAATTGTCCGCCGGGGGATCGCCGCATCGATTCGCTCTCCGGCGGTGAAAAGCGGCGCGTCGCCCTCGCCCGCGCCATCGTGGCCAATCCGGATTTCCTCATGCTCGATGAACCGACCAATCATCTCGATCCGGAATCGATCGAATGGCTGGCGGAATTTCTGGAGAATTTCGCGGGCACGTTTCTGGTGGTCACACACGATCGCTATTTTCTGGATCGGGTGACGCGGCGGCTGGTGGAACTGGCCGATGGCCGCTTCTTCTCGCACGAGGGCAATTACACCGATTATCTCCTGGCCAAAGCGGAACGACAGGCGGCCGACGCCGCCATTGAACAGCGTCGCCAGGTATTTCTGCGACGCGAACTGGCCTGGGTGCGCCAGGGGCCGCGCGCGCAAAGGAGCAAACAGAAAAACCGCTTCGAACGGTATTACGACACGGCCGCGCAAGAAGGATTGCAAATCGAGGAGGAGGTCGAGCTTTGCATTCCGCCGCCGCCGCCGCTCGGCAATCGCGTGGTGGAACTCAACAATCTCGGCATCGCACTCGGCGGACGCACTTTGTTTCGCGGGTTCGATTTCACTTTTCAAAACAACCGGCGCATCGGCGTCATTGGACGCAACGGGCTCGGCAAAACCACGCTGCTCAAATTGATCATCGGTGAACTCGAACCGAGCGAAGGCACCATCAAAGTCGGGTCGCTGACCAGGTTCAATTATGTCGATCAGGCGCGGCTCCAGTTGCAGGAGGAACGCACCGTCCTCGAAGAAATCAGCGATGGAACCGAGTTTGTCGTTTTCGGCGAGGGCAAACTCTCATTGCGCGCTTATTTGAAGCGCTTTTTGTTTTCCGACGACCGGATATCGACGCAGGTGAAATATCTGTCGGGTGGCGAGCGCAGCCGTTTGTTGCTGGCGCGCATTTTGAAGAGCGGCGGGAACTTTTTAATTTTAGATGAACCGACGAACGATCTGGATTTGCCGACGTTGCGCGTGCTCGAGGAGGCGTTGATTGCGTTTCCGGGCGTCGTCCTCGTGGTCAGTCACGATCGATATTTTCTCAATCGCATTTGCACCGACATTCTGGCCTTTGAAGGGGACGAGCGGATCGTCCACAACGTCGGGGATTACGACTATTATCTCGAGAAAAGGGCGGAACAACGCGGCGCATCCGTTCCAGACAAATCCGAGCGGCGCGCATCCTTGGGAACGAAAACGCAAAAGCCGGAGGCTTCGGGAATGGCGCTCCCGACGAAAGACTCGAAGCCGCGCAAGCTGACATTCAAAGAAGCCCGGGAACTTGAAGGAATTGAAGATCGCATTCTGGCCCGGGAAAATGACGTTGCGCGCATCGAATCGTTGTTCGCCCAACCGGACTTTCATCGGACTCACGGGCCGCAGACCAGCCAATTGATCGCGGAGCTGGCCGACGCCAAAGAAGCCGTCGCCCAATTGTACGCGCGTTGGGAGGAATTGGAATCGATTCGCCTGGCGAGCGCAAAATCGCCGGCGAATTAAACGGCCGTGGTGGTTGGTTGACCCTTTGGGATGGTTACCTCGCTGGGCCCTCACCCACTCGGACCGTCGTCCATTTTCACTCCGGAATCGAGGCGCGCTGGGACATAAAAATCATGTCCTTGTTTCCCGGAGATGGAACCACCAGTGTCATGGACCTGTTTTTCACCGGCAGTTTCGTGCGCGGATCGAGCCACTTGTGGATTTCGGCGTGGCCATCGGCAAAACTCAACCCGCCTGCGCCATTGTGATGGCTCGCGGGGTAATCGATAATGTGGATCGCCGAAGCCGGCGCTGTGTCGTTCATAGTCACAGCGAAATCGCCGAAGTTGATGCTGTCGGGATGCTCATCGATGAACACGTAGGCCTGCGAAGCTCCCATGGGCGCGATGTCGCCGAGTTTGCGAAAAACTCGGTAGCGTTTCTTTGTGAGAAAACTCAACCAATCGTCACGCGAATTCATCGCCTGGCTGAGCGAAAGACTTCGCACGCGTTGATGGCGCTGTCCTCGGATGACGACGTAGCTTTTATCGGCGGGGCATTTGTAAATGCCGACAGCGTGCGTGTAAGGCCAGAGGCGCGCGTAATCGGGATTGCGCAGATTGAGAATATTCGTGTTGTGCGAGTTGGCCGGATCGTAATCGATGATGCCGCGCACCCAGCCGGCGGAGGTGCCATCAAGGGTGTTGGTGACGAGGCGGTCATTGAAATCATCCGCGTAGAGCAGCCAGCCGAGCGTGAGTTGTTTCTGGTTGCTGAGGCATTGAATCCCTTGCGCCTTCATTTTTGCTTTGCCAAGAGAAGGCAGGAGCAAACTGGCGAGAATGGCAATGATGGCAATGACGACGAGCAGTTCGATGAGCGTGAAGGCAGCCGCGAGCCGTGCCTGGCTGGTTCGATTTGATTTCATGGCATTCGCTGGCGGCGCGATCTCGTTGAATGTGCTTTCAATCAATCACTCATCAATTGGCGCCGCCCTCAAAGTCTCGCTGCCGAACTTTCCGCACTTCGAGCGAACCCACGCCGGCGCACGTCAGACTTTCGCACACTGCGGTTCAAGCAAGGATCGGTTCGATCACATGCCCGTGCACATCGGTGAGCCGCCGGTCGATTCCGTTGTGGCGGAAAGTGAGCCTGGTGTGATCGATGCCGAGCAGATGCAGCACGGTGGCGTGAACGTCGTAGCAATAAACCGGATTGACCGCGGCTTTGTAAGACCACTCGTCACTGTCGCCGTAGGTAACGCCGCCTTTGACGCCGCCGCCGGCCAGCCAATTGGTGAATGTGAACGGGTTGTGATCGCGGCCTTTCGCGCCCTGGCTGCAGGGCATGCGCCCGAATTCGGTGGTCCACAGGACGATAGTGTCATCGAGCAAGCCGCGCGATTTCAAATCCTTGATCAAACCCGCCGTCGGTTTGTCCATGCTCGTGCCCATT
>JBFMDG010000204.1:0-10531 GCA_040754135.1 Verrucomicrobiota bacterium | reverse complement strand
GCCTCCTCGGGTATGTGGCCACAACGCCAAAACCGCGCGCTGAGATCCCGCTCGTTTCCGAGAATGGCGATCCCATCCTGGCGCATTGGCAATATGGCCTCGGCCGCGCCGTGGCGTTCACCTCAGATGCGAAATCGAAGTGGGCCCGCAATTGGTTGACCTGGGGAAAATACCGGCAGCTCTGGACGCAGATCGCACAATGGAGCTTGCGACGCGTCGAGAATGCGGACTTCTCGACGGAAGTTTCCGTGGAAAAAGGCGAAGGAAACATCAATGTGGAAGCGCTCGATGCCAAAGGCAATTTCCGCAACTTTCTCAACCTGCAGGCCATCGTCGTCAATCCCAAGGGGGAACCGCAAACCGTGCGGCTCGAACAAACCGGTCCGGGGCATTATGAAGCGAAATTTCCCACGCGCGAGGTGGGCGCGTATCTCCTTCGCCTCATGGAAATGAAAGATGGGCAGATTCAAGGTTCCCAAGTGGTCGGCGCCAGCATCAATTATTCGCCCGAATTCAATGCCACGGAACCGAATTTCAATCTGCTGCGGCGCATTGCCGAGGAAAGCGGCGGAAAGATGCTCGATCTCACCGAGCTCTCGCTAAATCCCTTTTTGCACGACCGGCAAAAGACCTTTCAACCCCGTGATCTTTGGGAATGGCTGCTGCGCCTGGCCATCATTCTCTTCCCGCTGGATGTCGGCATCCGCCGCATTCAAATCGACCGCGCCGAATGGTTGAAGGCCACCGCCACCCTGCGGCGCTGGCTCTTTTTCTGGAAAGGCGTGCCGCGTCCGGTGGAAGCGGACGAATCTCTGGCGGCGTTGCTGGCCCGCAAACAACAAGTGCGCTCGGCGCAGCCAACCCCCACCTTCCAAACCGTGGTTCAGCCAAATCCCGATTTGTTCAGGCCGGAACGCACCTCGGATGAACCAGTCTTCACTCTGCCCGAGCAGGGTGAAAAAGGCCAACCGGCAGATGAAGCGTCGGCGGCGAAAAAGGATGCGCCGCCTCCAGTGAATACCACCAGCCGATTGCTCGAAGCCAAACGGCGCGCACAACAACGGAAATAGCCTCCGTGCTTTGCGGGTTCGCGAGCCAATAATTCCGGCCAATCGAACGTCCGCGGTGTCACGCGCCAAACCCTGAGCGTGAAGCATTTTTCGATCATCGGAATTTTCCTTTCATGCCGTTCATCCCGGAGGAAAAATGACCCCATGAAACAATTCTTCCGTTCGACTTCCAAATTTCCACTGCGCCCTCAAATCCTGCTGCTGGTGTCGTTGGGTATTACGCTTTGTTTCGCCAGTTCCGTTATCGCCGCGTCCGGCCTCACAATCTCCTGGACGAACAACATGCTGACTCTCTCGAGCCCTGAACTGCCCGGAGGCAAAGTCGATATCTGGTATCTCGAAGCTTTCTGTCGCACCGGATCGACCGATCGCGATTGGAGTCAGACCACCATTCCGCATAAGACCGAATTGGTTTTTGCCGATGCGCAAAAGAAACAAATTCGCTTGCTCACGCGCGTCGAGCCTTCCGTCGAGGTCCATCATGAAATCAAGGCTGGCATGGATGAAGTTGATTTCCGGTTGACCGCGAAAAACACCGGCCGCGAATTTGTCGATGTGGATTGGTTTCAACCTTGCATGCGCGTTGGCAACTTCACCGGCCGCAACCAGACGAACTACGTCTCGAGCTGTTTCATATTCACGGAACGCGGTTTGACGACTCTGGATAAAACGATGCGGCGCGAGGAAGCGCGCTACCGCGGCGGCCAGGTTTACGTTCCAGAGGGAATCAACCTCAATGATGTCAACCCGCGGCCGATCAGTCCGGAAAAGCCGGTCAATGATCTCATTGGCTGTTTCTCGGCGGATGGCCGGAAACTGCTCGCCATGGCCTGGGATTCCACGCAGGAACTTTTTCAAGGAGTGATCATTTGCATCCATAACGATCCGCGCATCGGCGGTTTGAAACCGGGGGAAACAAAGTCCTTGCGCGGCAAAGTTTATTTTCTGGCAAACGATCCGGAAGCGCTTTTAAAGCGGTACCGTCGCGATTTTCCGAATCGCTGACGCCCTCGGGCTGGACGAGATCGGCGGGAGTTTTTGGCGGGTGCGCCATTCCGATCCGGGGATCTCGGCTTTATCATTTACATGCGGCCAGGGCTCTGACAAGAATCCGCCAGAGTGCTGAGGCTGGACAGTAACAGCGGCTGTCCTGAGCGGGTTTCGCTGCCGTAAGCAGAGCGAATTTTCGCCGCATGAGCACCACGCAAATCAATCGACCCGACGCTCGCGAAACGTTTCAGCAGATTTATTGTCGGCGTTACAACTGCCCGCCTGAACAATTTGCCGAGCGCTTTTTTTGGCGGTGCATTTTTCCGCATGCCATTCCGTTGGCCTGGATCATTCGCATGATCAAACGCGATTACTTCAAACCCGACTTCATGATTATCCGGCAGTTGGCGTTGTGCACCGCCTTGCGCGAGGTGTCCGCGCTCGCGAATGCGCTTCACTATGATTACCATTATCAATGGCCGTTCATTCGCGAAACACTGCGGGTGCGCATTTCCGGCAAGCGGCTGGTCGAGTGGGGCCGCCGCGTCTTTCACGCGCCAGACCAGAACTCCGGAAAGTAAACCTCAGTTTGCGCTCGCACCGCGCCGGTTTGCATTTGCTGATGTCATCTCCTCCGCACGCGCGTTCCATCGAGTGAGTTTTGCCAGCCGACTGGAAAGTTTGGGCAGGCCTCCGGAAAGAATCGTCGCGCCAGGAGTTACGCGGATTTCCGTCCCAAACATCGGCGTCCCATCACCTGAATTTCACTCCTGGCAATGGCGGCAATGGTTTGCGGATACAGCACGCGTTCCACGGTTTGAATCCTTTCATGGAGCGTCGCTGGCGTATCCTCATCCAGCACGGGAACAGTCTGCTGCGCAATGATGGGTCCCGTGTCCACCCCTTGATCCACAAAATGCACGGTGCAACCGGTGACCTTGACGCCGTATTCGAGGGCTTGTTTCCAGGCTTCCAGTCCAGGAAAAGAAGGCAGCAGCGCCGGATGAATATTGATGACGCGCTGAGGAAACGCGCGCAGAAATTCGCCTTTCAAAATCCGCATGAATCCGGCCAGGACAACCAGGTCCACGCCGGCCGTTTGCAGGACTTCGATGTAGGTTCGCTCGGATTCTTCGTCGAGTTTCGTGCGAAATTTTCCGGGTGCAATATATCGCGCTTCAATGCCGCGGGATCGCGCCTGTCCCAGAATGCCGGCCTCTGGCACATCGCTGATGACCAGCACGATTTCCATGGGTGCATTATCGGCGCCGCAGGCATCGGCAATGGCCACCATATTCGAGCCTTTGCCCGATCCGATCACTCCCAAACGCAGCTTTTTCTGAGCTTCCACGGCCGTATTCTTCAAGGCAGTTCAAAATCAAAACAAGAAGGAAGTGCATGGCCGTGCAACGTTCGAAGGGCCCGAGAATTCCCAGCGAAGATTTAATTCCGCAGTGGCAGCCTCCGCATGGGCTCACTCACTAGCGGACTTCGAGCGATTGCAGCCGCTCGGCTCCTTTGCGCGCGGCCTTGCGGCGCATTGCGGTGAGCGCATCGCGTCCAGATCCCCGCGCCAGCTTCAAATCGACCTGGCCCAGCAACCGTTTGGCTTCGCTCAGGAGGAATTTCGTATTGGTGAACGGTTCAAAACTGATGTCCTGCCAGCATACTTTGCCCTGTCCATTGACGAGAAAAGTTCCGTGCAACGGCTTTTGCTCGAAATCATCGAAAGCTCGATAGGCTTTGAAAATGTCGAGCGATTCGTTCGACACGAGCGGGAATGGAAATCCCTCCTCTTCCTTGCTTTTCTCGAGGGACTTTTTCAGGCCGGAAACCGAATCGGTGCTGACAGCCACGAGCGAAATGCCCGCCTCGGAGAAATCTTTCTTCAAGGGAGCGAAGGCATTGAGCTGTTCGATGCAATGCGGACATCCATAGCCCAGATAAAAAATCACGATCACGGGCCGTCCCCGATAGTCTCGCAGGGCGATGGTCTTTCCTTCGGCATCAGGCAGTGCCCATTCGGGAGCGAGTGAAGGTTCCCAGCGAAATGGTCCAAGGCTGTCGAGTTGGGGGCGTTGTCCGGCATCGGAAGGGGGTTCGTATTTCGGCCGCCAATCGCTGGGCAGTTGCAATTCCGCGGCCAGCGGCTGAAGGCGTTTGAAGACGGGCATGTCGAGATCCGCTTGAGCGCACAGTGAACGGAGCCGCTCGAATTGTTCGCCTGCTTCTTTCTTCTTTTCGCAACCATTCAGAATATCGACATAATGGGCGAGAACATGGACCTGATTCGTCGCGCCCTGGACAGCTTCCCGCGCAAGTTCCTCCGCTTTTTCCTTGTCGCCGATCTCCCAATAAACGCGGGAGAGCCGTTCTTTCGGCAGATCTTTGAGCTCTTCAAATTGTTTGCGCGCCTCCTCCATTTTTTTCTCGGCCAGCGCCTCATAGGCTTTCAATTCCTTAATCGCTCTTTCAATGCTCTTGATCTTTTCGGCGTGCGACTGAAGCGCGTCCGCCATGGCTTTGGAGGTTTCGCTGTCGGACTTTTTGTCCGCTTTCGCTTTCGCTTCCGCCTTGTCGGCATCGTCTTGCCGTTCGCGTTTTTGTTCTTTGAGCAGCTTTTCGAGCGCGTCGATTTCTTTCCGGCCCTTTTTGAGTTCGCCTTTGGAAAACCAGGCCAGTCCCAACAACCGGGCGCGCCTGGCTTGTTCCGCGCGCAGCTCCGTCGGTTCGAGGTAAATCGTTTCGCTCAATTCAATGAGGCGATCCCACAATTCATATTTGACGAGCGCGTCGAACAAGCGGCCCCGGCCCAGACTCGAACTATTCGATTTTTCGAGCGTGTTGTATTTCGGATGCCGCGGCAGTTCGATCATGTTCCTGGCCAAATCCACCGCGTCATGCACCCGGCCGATATGAAGGAGGTCGTCCACCAGCCAGCTGTTGTTGTGGGCAAAGTTGTGAATCTGATCCGGCAACACGCGGTCACGCATCATGTGCGCATGATCGACGCGCGCTGAAGCTTCCTGCTGCCATGCCGCATCGGCATAACGATGCAATTTGGAAAAAGTATGACCGGACATGTGCCACATATGCGCGATGCCTGGACTGGATTGTCCACAGAGCGCCGCCGACCCGAGGGCGCGCACCGGCTTTTCGCTGTCCCAAAGATGAATGCGATAATGATGCGCCGGGTGCATGGGGCTGGCCTGGAGAATCTGATCGAGCAAAGCGTCCACCGCCTGATGGCTGCTGATGGGCAGATCGCGGCTGCTGTTGTCCCAAATTTGAAATACGAGAAAGGCCTTCGCCTCCACGTCGTTGGGATATTGTTGCACGATGTTTTCCAGCGCGCGCACGTAATCACGACGGCGCTTTTTCGAATCGCCATCTTTGTGATAAGCCTCGAGCGCTTCGATCCAAAGCTTTTCGCGGTCATCGGCGTGCTCCTTGAGCGCGGCCGCTTTTTGGATGAATTCCTTGGCCCTTTTGGAATTATTGATGTTGGCCATCGCCATCCCCCAAAAGGCCATGGGACATTGCGGATCGAGCGCCGCAATTTGCCGGAAGGTGCGTTCGGCTTCGAAATACCAAAACCCATGAAGCTGGCCGATGCCCTGGTTGAAATAAGCCTGAGCCTGCGGAGCTTTGCTGGAAATGGGAAAGTCGATTTTCGGCATCCCCGGCATCAGATACGCCCCCTGGCGCGGGCCTTCGTTAAACACCTCGCCATGCATCGAGTGGCCGGCGAGAACATTCGTGGCCACAACAGAATCGGATTCAGCCGCGCGGCCGGCAAAACTCACTGTCCAACAGATCAGAAAGACCGCAGCGCAACGTTTTTTCATGAGTGCGCAAAACCTAATGCACCCGGGCGGGAAGGAAAAGGAAGTTTTGAATCGGCGCTCTCCTGCTACTGAACAAGGAGGCGTGAAGGACTGGCGTCTCGCCGGCGTCGCGCCTGTCACATTTGCCGTTGCCTTCCTTTGTCGAAAACATTGTCGCAAACTTTGTCGGTGTTGAAGATGCGACAAAGGATCTCGACGAAGATTGCGACGAAGATTGCGACGAAGATTGCGACGAAGATTGCGACGAAGGTTGCGACGAAGATTGCGACGAAGATTGCGACGAAGATTGCGACAAAGATTGCGACAAAGATTGCGACGAAGGTTGCGAGGAAGATTGCGACGAAGGTTGCGAGGAAGATTGCGACGAAGGTTGCGAGGAAGGTTGCGACGAAGTGAGGATCCGCAGCAACCTGCCTGCAGCACGCTCGATCACCGGATCAAACCTGCGCTTTAGGCGGGTGCATCGTTTTCCGCGAAAGGCAGCTCGATCCAAAAACGGCTGCCTTTGCCCAGTTGCGATTCGACGCCGACGCGCCCGCCCATGCGTTCGACGCCTTTTTGAACGATGGCCAATCCGATGCCGGTGCCGGGATAACTTTCATTCGAGTGCAATCGCTCGAAGACGCGGAAAATCTTTTCCTGATGTTCCGGAGCGATGCCGATGCCGTTGTCTTCCATTGAGAGAATCACATTGCCGTCGCGTTTTTCCGCCCAGATTCGGACGCGCGGGTGAACGCCGGGAGAAACGAACTTGAGCGCATTTGCGAGGAGGTTGCTGAGCAGCTCTTCGAGCACCGATGCATTGGCCAAAACCGCGGGCAGCGGTTTGACCAATTCGACACAGGCCTGCCGGCTGGCGATTTCGTCCGCCAGGTGGGCAAGGACGATATGGAGCCGCTCTTCGAGATCGATCGGCCGCAATGACATTTCGGCATGGCCCAAACGGGCGAATGCAAGCAAGTCCTGAATCAACCGGTCCATGCGATCCGCCGCGCACACGATGCGGCGCGCCATTTCAAAACCTTCAGCGTCAAAGTGGGGCGCGTAATCTTCCATGATGACCTTGGTAAACCCATGCAAAGCCCGGAGGGGAGCGCGCAAATCGTGAGCGATGCTGTAACAGAAGCTTTCGAGGAAACGAATGGTTTCCTGCAGCTTGGCGGTTCGATCGGCCACGCGCCGTTCCAGGTCGGCGGCATAGTTCTTCAACTTTTCCTGCGCTTCATGCAGGGCTTGATCGGATTTCTTGCGTTCGATGGCGATGGCAACCTGGCGGGCGATGGTCTGGCTGAGTTGCAACTCCTGGTCCACGCGCGGGCGCGGAGCATTGTAATACAGCATGAATTTTCCGAGCAACCTGCCGGAATAAACCAGTGGAATGAAAGCCAGCGCGCGAATCCCCTCGCCTAGCACCACTTGCCGCAGGGTTTCATCGAGCTCAACTGTGGCGACATCTTCGATCCAGATTGGCTGTGGATTCGGCGTGTCCGGTTTCCACGGAGAGTGCCCTTCCACCGCAGCGCGATATTTTTCCGACAACCCATGCCAGGCTTTGAATCGCATCACCTGATCGGCGTCGTACAACAAAATTGAAGCCCGATCGGCGCCGATGGAAGCGAGGATGGCACTGATGGCTGCGTCATAAATTTCGCTGAGCGCATTGGCGCGGCTGATGATGCTGGTGAGCTCGTAGAGTTGTTGTTGTTGATTGGCGCGTTCGATCAATTGGCGTTCCGCATCCTTGCGATCGGTTTGATCCGAAGTGATCCCGACCATGCGCACCGGCTTGCCCGAATTATCGCAAATCACCTGTGCGCGCGTCGAGAGCCAGCGCACGTCGCCGTTGGGACGCACGGTGCGAAAGTCGAGCTCGTAGGGAGCGCGTTCTTCGAGCGCTTTGCGGACGGCGAGCATGACGCGCGGACGATCTTTGGGATGCACCAGCGCGGAAAAGGCTTCGACTGTCCCGCGGAAATGGCCCGGTTCAAGTCCGTGAAATTCATAAATGCGATCCGTCCATGTGATGTGATCGGAGACGATGTCCCATTCCCACGCGCCCAGCTTGCCGGCATCCATGGCGGTGCGCAGGCGCGCTTCGCTTTCGCGCACCGATTCCTCGGCATGACGATGATGAAACGCGGCGGTGAGAACGTTGGCGATCGTTTGGAGAAACTCCGCTTCGTTGCGCAAGAATCGGCGGCGGCTGGCGGAATGCGCGCCTAACACGCCAAACGGACGCCCCGCTCCGGGGACCACCACGCTCATTCCGCTCAGAATCCCGTGCTCATGAAAAAGCGTCGGGCCGGAAAAGCGGCGTTCGGTTTTCAAATCCTCCACGAGAATCGGATCCAAAAGCGCTTTGGTTTCCCCGCGAATCGGCTGGCTCACTTGCAATGTGTAACCCGGCTGAGTGCTGCGATCCGCTGAAATCCGGCTTTTCCCAATGTGTCCTGCTTTCCAGCCAACGCCCGCGCGCAGCACAAACTCGCCTTGATTCGGCAGCAATTCCAAGATCGCAGCAAACTCCACATCCAAGGTGCGCGCGACCAATGACACCGCCTCATTCATGAGCCCGCGCCAATCGATTTCCGTGAGAGCGAGCTGACTCAGTTCCGCCACCGCAGCGAGCTGGCGCGCGCGCGCTTCCAACTCACGCTCCGCCTCCTTGTGCTCGGTCACATCGAGCACTGCGCCAATGCAGCCGCGCACTTGTCCGCTTTCATCGAGCACCGGTGACGCCGAACAGAGCAACTTGGTCTGGCGGCCGTCGGAGGTGACGACATCGACCTCGACGCCTCGGATTTGCTGGCAATGGCTCGCCGCGTACTGCATCGGCAATTCCTCGGCGCGCAGCAATTTCCCGTCGCGAAAAATACGGAATGGCAACCGCTCCGCCTCTGGCTGGCTGTAAGAAGCGTTTTCACGCACCGAAATCCCGAGCACTTTGGCAAACTCCGGATTCACCCAGATGTTCTGACACTCGGGATCGGTCGCCACACCAATGCCGATGGGAATGGTGTCGATCAGCGTTTGGAATTCGCGTACGCGCCGGCTCAATTCCTGATTGAGCTGGGTGATTTTGTCTTCTTGCTTCTTCCGCTCGGTGATATCGCGAAAGTAAACTTCGAGCCGGTTGCCGCGCGGATAAGCGTGCGCTTCGAACCATCGATCGACAATGTGCGATCGCCCTTCAAAATGCACCGGCCGCCCTTCCTCCATGGCACGATGATACTCACGATAGAAATCGGAATCTCTGCCCTGCGGAAAGACATCCCAGAAACCGCGTCCGATCATTTCGGCGGCAGGTTTCCCGAGCAGCTTTTCCGTCATCGGGTTGACTTCCAAAAAGCGGTAGTGCTCATCCAAAACGAAATAGGCTTCGGTAATACTCGTCAGCACCTCCTTGATGCGGGCATGGGCTTCCACCACGGATCGCTCGCTCTCTCGCAACGCCTGTTCCGCCCGTTTCCGCCGGATAAATTGCCCCAGCTTCGTCCCGATGGCGCCCGTCATATCCAAGAGCGCTTTATCGGGAGCCCGGGTTTCCCGGCTGAAAAATTCAATCACCCCAAGCACTTCATTTTCGAACAGAATGGGAAATCCGAATGCCCCATGCAAACCATCCTCAGCCGCAAATCGTGCTCGTGGAAAATTTGCATCTTGCGTGACGTCCATGATCCAGGCAGGCGCGCCACTCGACCAGATGCGTCCCGGCAATCCATCGCCTCGGGTGAAAGTAAATCGCCTTGTCGCCTCCAAGAAATTTGGAAACTGGGCGCCGGGACGCTGCCAGATTTGTCCACAACGCAATCGTCCCGCCGCCGCATCCATCGTCCACGACGCCGCAATCTCCCAATGCGTGCTCTCGCAAACCGTTGCCATGATGCGGGGCAACGCTTCATCGACCGACGGAGCTTCGGCGAGGACGGCGTTCACCTGATATTGCGTGCGCAAAAACTTTTCCAACTCGCGTCGTTCGGCCGCCTCTTTTTCCAAGCGCCTTTGTTGGGCATGAAATTCCGCAGCGGCTTTGTCCACGCGTGCACGCGCCCGGCGCAACGCCTCCGCCAGGCCGGTGATCATGAGGCCGATGGTGATGAAAGAAATCGCCCCGGTCCAGTGCGTGGGTTCGGTAAAGACGAAAGTGGATCTTGGCTGAACAAAGAAGAGCCGTCCACCCAACAACCCGAGCGCCAGCACAATCAATGCGGAACGAATACCTCCGAACCAACCCGCCACAAGCACAGCCGGATAAATGAGCAGATAAGCGAAGCTGTCCCCCAACACAGGGTCGAGCAACTGCCGCAGCCCCAGCGCCAAAGTCACGCTAAGGAAAGGCAGCAAATGCTTTAACGCCGGCCGGCTTTCAAGCAAACGACTCGGACAGGCCGATGGTTGGCCTTTTCTCTCCGCGTCTGAGTCCATTCAGTTGGTTTGGCTTCGGGTCTGTTTGGTGACGCCTAATACACTCGGACAATAATGCGCCCAATCTAATGCATTTCCCGGGCGGGAGGTATCGGGGTTTCCCTGAATTTGTTGCGCAAATCGCGGCCCCGGTTCTTTGGGTTATGGAAGCTTTTGCTCGCGATTTCACTTTCGTCCCGGCACCAGCGCTTCAAATCG
>JBFMDG010000203.1:0-10541 GCA_040754135.1 Verrucomicrobiota bacterium | reverse complement strand
CGTTTTGTTTGAAGGCGAGTTTGCGCGCCGCATGTGTGCGCTGGGTGCGCACTTCTTCGAGAACCAGAACGATCATGCTCACCGCGATGAACAATTGCAGCACCGCCGAAATAAAAAACAGGGAACTGAGCAGCAAACCGGAGGTCTGCAGGAGCGGATACATGGCCAGAAAAACTCCCCAAAAAATAAACCCGAAACAGAGCAGTCCCGCGCCGATGAAATTGCGGCGCGTGCGCATCTTGTAGAATGTCCAGGCGGTGACGACGCTCGCCAGGCCAATCAAACCGAACATGGGGCTTTGGCTCCAGAACGGGTCGTCCATGTGATAGACGCCGATGTAGCTCCAGACGAATTGAAAGAGGAGAAACCAGCCGAATTGACGGCGGGAACTTCGCAGTCGCAGGAATTGTGCGGCGCCCCAGAGCAGGAAGACGGCGGCGACTCCCACGCAAGTTTGTTGCAGAAGCCGCAGCCATTGCGGTTGATCCTCACCCGAGCCGCGCAGGCAGAGCGTCAGCCACAGCGCGTAAAAAAGCCAGGCGGCGGTCCAGGTGGTGAAATAGCGGCGACGCGTGTAATGATTGAGATAAAAGAAGAGGCCGACCAGCACCCAAACGCTTAACAAGGAAACCAGGAGCGCCGGCTTGAGAGATTCGAAAGGCAACTCAATAAACAGTCCGAGTTGTGTCTTCACGATGAGGCGGTCATCACATACGGCATTGCCGGCAAATCAGGCGACTATGGCTAAAAACCACAAATCGGACGCGGGCTCAATCAGAAATTTTTTTCGAACAGATTGACGCTGCGCCCGGCTGGGCCCAACGGAAGTACGGAAGTATGCGGCTTGTGCAGCAAGCGCTGCCACGCGTTGCGCCGGACGGCCTGGGAAATTCCGTGGCAGCGCGTTGCATCGGCGCCCGTAGCGCTGCAAGTTTTGTTGCATGCAACGCCAGGCGGGAGGCCCGGCGCTTTGCCTGTCATTCCCTTTGTCGAAAACCCAGTCGCAAACTTTGTCGAAAATATTTTCGACCTGGGTCCTCGTCGGACCGCGCACCGCGTTTCCGCAAGTCCATTATTCCCGGGTGAGCAAAGGAGGCTGGATGAGGGCTGGGGCAGCGGGAATGGGGGCGCGGTTTTCGTCATCGAGCACTGTTTTGACGAGGCGCTTGAGGCCGCGATCGAAAGTAAATTCGGAGGCGGAGGTCCATTCCTGGCCGAAGGTGGCGGCGACAGCATTGGCAATTTCCCGCAAGTCGGGCTCGCAGTGAAATGGTTTTTTCCATTGCTTGCGCTGGTTGAAATCGAGGATCGATTGCGTTTCCTGAACGTAACAGACCACATGAACAAACCGCTTCAAGCGCACGGCAATCAGCCGCGGGGTGTAACCCTTTTCACGGAGGATGATCGAGGCCAGCATGGCAAAGTCGTCACAATCCCCGCATTTGTTCTTTAAAAAATTGTCCGGCGACTGCACTTCACTGGCGAATTTGAATTTGAATTTGCGAAAATGGCCGAGAAGGTTTTGCGGATTGAACTGCGGATCGTTTTTGAGTTCATCGAGGGTGAGCGCGCTGATGTTTTCATAAAGGAAAATGAGGAGGGCGCAGCAAAGAACGCGGCCGGCCATTGGGGCAGTGAGTTGATGCATGTCGGGGGCCGCCGGAAGCACGCGAGGTGCCACGGATGTTCACGCGGATATCCAGGCCGTTCACGCGGAAAAGAACCGGCTCGCTGCAGAACGTTGTCTCAATTTCAGACAGGCACTGCGCAGCGATTTGCCGGCGATTGAATTTGAAATCAACGCGTGTGCGCGAAGGCCCAATGCCAGGAATTGCGGCAGCGGGGCAATGCCCATAACAGAAGCTGCGATAACAAAACGTTGAACATGGCCGTGTGCAAATAACGCGCGGTCCGCAACCTCCCGCGGAATTGCCTTTGGAAACTCCGGCGGATTTGTTGCGTCGCCGATTCCCACGAAACAACCCCTTGGCTGAATTGCACGAGCTTCGGCAATGCGATCTCCGCTGATTCGAACGCCAACGACATGCCATTGCCCGTCACCGGCGGCACCATAGTGAGCGCATCGCCAATCGCGCATTCGCCGGCCACCGCCATGCAGGAGTCGATATGCAGCCCGGCCACCGCGCCAAATGTTTCCGGCAAAAACTGAGCGCACGAAAGGCGCTGCCGCAATGCATTGTCGTTGTCACCGGCGAGCATGGCCGGCCACTGCTCTTGCAAATGATGGAACGGCGTCCTCGACCGAAACAATCCACAAACATTGATGCGATCATGGGGAAGCCGGCACAACCCCACATAACCGTGCGGACGCCAATGCATTTCCAAATCTGCTGTGAGTGGAACCGCGCAAGCGTGGGCTTTCAGACCGATCCAACGCCAATGGCCTGGCGAATTTTTGAGGCGGCGTCCGGAAGCTCGAACAAGGCCCTCACCAACAAAGCAGCCGGTCCAGCGCGAGTTTCGATGCAGAACGCCATCGAGCGAAACGAAATGTTCAGCAAGCGATTGGTCCAAAGTGAATCGCGAGAGGCACCAGGCTGGCTCTGGCAATTCATGCCGGGCCAGCGCTCGATCTTGCCAAAAGAAAGCAACGGTTTGCGCCGGGCGAGCGGCGGCGCTCTTCAACAATTCAAATAGTCCCAGCCGTTGCAATGTCCCGATGCCGCGTCCGCTGATGAATTCGCCGCATACTTTGTGTCGCGGGTACTCGCCCGCTTCATGAATGACCACGGGCACGCCTGCCTTTCGCAATCCGATGCCGAGGGTCAATCCGGCCAGCCCGCCGCCAATAACGGTGATCGTTTTAAGCGCGCTCATGTTTGCGGTCCATCAGCGCGGGCCGCGACAAATAAATGACTAAAAAGCCCGGCTCGAGATTCTTCCAAAATCCAGCCGGTGCCTTCCGGCCATAATTGGGTCAGTTCCTTGCCGCTGAATCCAGCGCGCACACTGACGCGGGCATCGTGACGCGTGACCGCGTTGCATCCGAGTAGCCAAAGGAGTTGAGCGGCGCGCTCGGGGAAATCAGACCGCTCCGGATCACAAGCCACAAACAGCCGAGTCCGGCCTGACAATAGCTCGAAAACTTTTTGCAAAGTGTCGTCCTGAAAATGGTGCAGAAACAGGTTCGCCAGAGTGAGGTCCGATTCCCAAAGTGATCCGTCCAGCCAGGTGAGAAGATCCGCGCGCACCATTTCCACGCGCCAGCCCAGTTTTTCAAATTCCGCCCGAGTTTCCGAACGGACCAGATCCTGCCGATCGAGCAGTTGCACGTGCATGTTTGGCCATCGCTCTGCCCATCGCCGGGCCAGGCGCAGCAGAAAAGTCCCATCTCCGCCGCCGAGTTCGAGCAACCGTTGCGGAGGCGCGCCGACCCAATGGCAGTGCAAGGCGCGCGTCAGGATGTGCGCATGTCCCATGAACCAATTGACGCGGCGCAAGTCGCGACGCGATTGAACGGCGCGGGAGTCGTCGGGCGGGAGTTCATCCAGAATTTCAGGTTCGACCCGCCGTTTCATGACGACCATGCCTGGTGAATTCTTAGTGCGGCGCGTGCACTTCGAGAAAAGCTCCATGGCAACTGAAGCCCGCTCCGAAGGAGGACATCCACCAGATGCCATCGGGTTGACCGCCGGCGAGCGCGTCTTTTAACACGAAAAGGACGCACGGGCTGCTCACGTTTCCGTAGCGGCGCAACACGTCGGCGCTCCATTGCAAGTCTTCTTCCGCGAGTTGCAGCCGGTCTTTCATCGCGTGCAGAATTTCCCGGCCACCGGCGTGGAGGATCCAACCGGTGATCTGTTCCCGCCGCGGATGGCCCTGAGCAAGCATTTGTTCGAGGAGCGACTCGGCAAATTGCCCGGCCAATCGCGGCACTTGGAGCGTGAGAATATTGCGGAGCATGCCCGCTTTCTGATCGAACCGGAGCAAATCACGTTCGGCGGGGCTGAGCCGGCTGGAAGCATTAAGCCAGCACACCTGGCGCCGCCCGGGCAGTGGATCTCGAGCCGACACCGCTGCGCCGGCGCCATCGCCAAACAAGCAGGCGCTGATCAACACGCCGGGATCATCGTCCAGGTAAAAAGCCGCGCTACAGACTTCCACGCAGACGGTCAGCACGCGGCGAGCGCGTCCCGCGTTGAGGAGGGCTTCCGCGGTGATGAGATTAGGGAGGGCGGCGCCACAACCTTGACCCACCAGATCGAGCGGGAGGACGTCCGCGCGCAAGCCGAGCGTTTCGCATACGTAGCTGGTCAGCCCGGGACAAAGATAACCCGTGCAGGTGCTGATGATGACGGCATCGATGTCCTCCGGCTTCAGTCCGGCATCAACCAAAGCGGCTTCCGCCGCTTCGCGCGCGAGCATGGGTGCGTGTTTGGAAAACCGCTCATGCAGCACGTCCGGCGAAAGTTTGAAAGCTTCCTGCAACGATTCGAACGCGAGGTGGCGGGAATCGATGCCGTTGTCACCCAGCAGCACTTTTCTCAGGATGGCCTGGGAGCGATGGGAAAGGGTCGGCAGGAATCCGCTGGCGCAGAGCGCTTCCCAGCATTCGGCTTGAGTGAATCTCCGGGGCGGAGCCGATGTCCCGAGTCCAACGATGAACATGGCGCGAAGTTACCGCAGTGGAATTCGGAACACCAGCGCGTTGCCAACCGAACTTTCTTATTGGCAGGAGCTTCTCCCGGCGAGTAGTAAATACGCATGTCTCATTCCCAGCAATCGGAGGTTTGGAGTTCCAGGCTCGGTGTCATTCTTGCCGTGGCGGGTAGCGCCGTGGGATTGGGCAATTTTCTGCGCTTCCCCGGACTCGCCGCGCAATATGGCAGCGGCGCTTTCATGATCGCCTACTTTTGTTCGCTGATCCTCCTCGGCATTCCCATCTGTTGGGCGGAATGGACTCTCGGCCGTTACGCGGGTCAAAAAGGCTTCCGATCAAGCCCCGGAATTTTTCACGCGCTCATCCGACATCCCGTCGGAAAATATCTCGGGGTCATCGGCGTGATCATTCCAGTGACGATTTACATGTACTACGTGTACGTCGAAGCATGGTGCCTCGGCTACGCCTGGTACTTCATCACCGGCAAACTGAACCTGGGCAGCGACGTCGAGGCTTACAATGCTTTCTGGACGCAATTTGTCGGGGCCATGAGTGACGGGTTTATTTACAGCGGCGGACATGGTCAGGTCGTGCCCTTCGTTGTCATCGTCTTCATTTTGAATTTCTTTTTGATTTATCGCGGGCTGGCGCGGGGCATCGAGATCTTCTGCACTTATGCCATGCCGGCCTTGATCGTTCTGGCCGTCATCGTTTTGGTCCGGGTTCTGACGCTTGGCACGCCCGATCCAGCCAAGCCCGATCAGAATATTTTGAACGGGCTTGGTTTCATGTGGAATCCACGGGATGTCGCGCAGCAGTTGAAAAACCCCCAGCTTTGGCTGGCCGCGGCCGGCCAGATTTTCTTTTCGTTGTCGGTCGGTTTCGGCGTGATCATCACCTACGCCAGTTATTTGAAGAACAAAGATGACGTAGTGCTGAGCGGGTTGACGGCGACGAGCACGAATGAGTTTTGCGAAGTGGCGTTGGGTGGATTGATTACGGTTCCGGCGGCGTTTTTGTTTTTGGGCGCGGCGGGTGTGATTGGGCAGGGCACTTTCAGTCTTGGGTTCAAGGTGCTGCCGATGGTTTTTTCAAAAATGCCGTTCCCCGCGTTTTTTGGGGGTGCGTGGTTTTTCCTTTTGTTTTTGGCGGCGGTGACGAGTTCGCTATCGATGTTGCAGCCGGGCATTGCATTTCTCGAGGAATCGATGGGGATAAACCGCAAGCAATCGATCAGCATTTTGGGATTCATGACGGCGCTCGGCACCGGTTTCGTGGTGTATTTCAGCAAAGACATCAAAGCGCTCGATACGATTGATTTTTGGGTGGGAACCTTTTTGATCTTTGTGCTCGCGACGATTCTCATCATCGTTTTCGGCTGGGTGGTCGGTATCGAAAAAGGTTGGGAGGAGGCGCATCGCGGGGCGGAAATGCGCATACCGAATTTCTTCAAATTCATCATGAAGTACCTCTCGCCGCTTTATCTGCTGACCATTTTTTGCCTTTGGCTGTTGTTCAATGTGCTCGGCTGGGATCCCTCGACCAAATCGTTCAATCCCACCGGTTATGTCCGCGATCTCGTCGGCGAAAACCCAAATGTCGTGTCCCGCCTCAGCATCCTGCTGGTGGCGTTGGTCTCGGGATTTTTTCTCCTGATCACCGCTTTGGCCGGCAAACGATGGGAGCGGATTGCCGCGGCGCGAATGAAACAACCTGCCGAAAAACAATAAATCGATTATGACCACAGCTGGTTGGATCAACTTGATTCTCTCCGTCGGTTGCGTCGCCACTCTGTTCGCCTGGTGCCTGTACAGAGTGCTTTCTTACAATCCGCCCTCGAAAAGCATCATCGAAGAGAGTCTCAAAGATCCACCGGGCACGGAGGATTAATCGGCCGACATCCACCCATTGCCGGGGGCTGCGCATTCGTTAGATCCGTGGCTCGGCCGCGATTGGTCATCGTCCAAATCCAACCTCTCCCCTTCAGGAAATGATGAGTGGCAGAAAAAAACCGCCGCCTTTTCAGGCGACGGTTTACCATCATTCCCGCACCCAACCAAAAGTTCGTTACTGCCGATAGAAAGGGTCGAAATAGGACCGAGTCAGGTTCGGATTGGAATTATTGACGATGGGGAGGAGTTTCTTGGCCTTCATGAATTCGACGTGGCCATCCATGAACCCATTGTTCAACCCCCCCGCGTGCAGCGTCAGGGGGAAATCATCCACGCTGCCGGCGGCGGTGACGCTGCAATTATGCATCGAGCGAGGATCTTCCTGCATGAGGAGGAATTTGCCGCTGGGATTGACGACCGTGGAAGTCTTCACGCCTCTTGGAGGATATTCAGAACCATCAATCAGTCCGTTCATGCTGTAGTTAACTCTCAAAGCCTGGCCGAGCGGTCCCGTGCTGGGGCAACGGTAAATATCGAAGGTGTTCGTGTAACGATCCGGATTGCGGCCGGTGGTGGGGCGAATGATCGCTTTGCCGGTCACGTACGGGAAAATCGAACCGGCCTCGGCGTGATGGCCGAAAGTCATTGGCGGACGTTTCCAAAAGGTGCGATTGCCTGTATCACCGCTCGGTTGCCCGCCCCAAACCCAATCGGGGTCAAGGTTCCGGTCCACGTCCCCGGCCCAGGGATAATAATCGGTGTTGTCATCGCCATACATCAACATGCCCAAAGTGATTTGGCGCATGTTGCTTTTGCATTTGGTCGATTGACCTTTTTCTTTCGCTTTGGAAAGGGCCGGAAGGAGCATGCCCGCCAAAATGGCAATGATGGCAATGACGACGAGCAGTTCAATGAGGGTAAACCCTGCCGGTCGCGTCGTTCGGCGAGAAAGCCAGCCGTAGTGTGTTGTCATAAGTTCAGAAGGCAGAGGAAATTCGTTAATGGCATTTGCTAACCGAAAGCTCGACCCACTACAAGTGTGTTTTTGAGCGCACAGGTTCAGTCATGGCTTGAATCGAGGCCGCGTCGCCGGACTTCAGCGGAAAACGTCCCAGTTTATCGACCCACCGAGAACTGCCGCGACGCATTTTGTCGGAATCGCGTTTCCAATTCGGTGCGCGCAAATTGCATGACGCTACAGCTGGCCACCAAAACCGCGATCGGCCAGATGCAATACAGCACAATGGAAAGCTGGGGCAACAAGACCACGAACAACACCGTTCGCCCCACCGAGATCCCCACCTTTCCGGTGCGCAAACTTTGGAGCATAGCAAAGTAACCCGCCGCCATCGTTAGCGTGCCAAACACAAACTCGTGAAACAGGAGCACGCCTATTCCCCAGAAGGTGGCAAACGGATTATCCGGAAGGCGCGCCAACGTGATGAAAAAGATCGTCACAACTTCCGTGAGCACCAGGAGCATCATCCACGGACCATAAAGCTCTTTCAGCACTTGAACGCATGCCGCTAATATCCGGGGCGGCGGTTGCGGCGACGTCAGCACCAATTCCATCCCTCCTGCCCCGCAACAGTGCATCATCAACTGCGCCGCCCGCACAATGACCCCAAACAACAACAACAGATGCACGGAAACGAAAATGACCACGGCAAAACCGGCTCCGATGCCCCGGTCGTCGATCGGTGCCACCACTATTGCGGCCACGCCGGCCAGTGCGACGAACCACATCGAGGCTTTGGGATCAGGCGAGTACCGGCGCGTCAACCAGAGCATGGGATCGGCGTTGCGGAGTTCGGGGTCGAGTGTGCGCGGGCGGACGGCGAAAGCATTCCACTTGGCAAACAGGCGTTTCCAGGCGGATCTCGGCTCATCCATCTTCCGCCAGAAACGGCACACACAGAGGGTTGCCAGCGCAATCAAACCGATTCCCAACAGCATCACGATTGCGAAAGCTTTCCAAAACGCGGTGGCGCGCGTCGCAAACGGCTTTTCAAAGAGCAAGGTCCACATCCGCGAAGGACTGGCCAGCGCGAAGGTGTCGAGCACCGGAAATCCTACGATGTCCACGCAAAACTTTTCGATCATTGGCAGCGCCACCGCAAAAAACAGCAGCAAGCCCGCACTCGATCCCCAACCGACCGTCTCCCGCTCGCATATCGACGAGACGGCCAGTCCAAGCCCCATGGAAAATATCAATGCCGCCACCAGCACGAGCACGAGCCGCCAGAATTCGCCCGGGGTGACACCGCCAGTGATTAATGGAATGGCCAGCGCCGGGAAGATGGCCAGGGCTCCGTACAAGCTGTTCAGCGAGGTGCCGGCCAATTTGCCCAGAACCACGTCGTACCCTTTCAAATCCGTGAGGAATAACAGCCCGAGGGTTCCTTCCCGTTTTTCATTACTTAAGGTATCGGTGGTGGTGCGCGCTCCTTCAACCAGGCAAAAGACCAGAGCCATCCACGCCAGAACAGTGAAGACGCTATGGCCGGCTTGGGCTGGATCTGATCGCGCCAGCAGCAGAAGGAAGACAATGCCACACGCCGTGGCGGCTGCGGTCAGGCGAATGCGGAACGCGGCTTTGCTTCGAGCTTGAACGCGCAGTTCGCGTTCGACCACGGGCAGGAAACTCATGCCATGAACCTTCCTTGCCCCATGTCGCGATTACCGAGGCCGAATCAACATTTCCTCGACGATCGCGCGTGCAGGCAGGTTGACGACCAACATCACGCACTCCGCCACGTCCTCCGGCTGCAGCATTTTTGCACGTGCTTCCGGTGGCGGCGGATTGGGACGCAAATCAAGTATCGGCGTATTGATGTCACCCGGAAAAATGGCGCAGGCGCGGATGCCATTGGCGCGTTCCTCGGCATTGATGGATTGCGTCAGGCCAGTCATTCCAAATTTGGAAATGACGTAAGCCACTCCCGCCTTGGCACTGCCCGCTTTCCCGGCTTCGGAGATGATGTTGATGATCGTGCCTGATTTCCTTACACGCATGCCGGGGAGAAACGCCTGGACACAGTAGTAAGCGCCGTGAATGTTCGTGTCCATGAGACGCCGGTAATTTTCGAGCGACAATTCTTCGAGGCTGCGTTTCGGGGTGTTGGTCCCGGCCGCATTCACCAGCAGTTCGACGGATGCAAAAGCGCCGAGCACGGTGGCCGACATTTTCGCGACGGCGGCTTCATCTCCGATATCGCAGGGGCAGAGGAGAAACTGGTCCGCGAGGCTCGTCGCTAGGGCGATGGTTTCCTTGAGAGTTTCTTCGCGGCGCCCCACCAGGGCAACGCGCCAATTGGCTTTGGCTAAAGCGATCGCGACGGCGCGACCGACTCCGCTGCCGGCTCCGGTTACAACGGCTGTTTTGTTCATAAAGGACGCGGATTCAGCGCGACTCCGCGGGCAAATCGATCCATTGGCTTGTCGCCGCCGATTTCACCGCGGCATCCATGACCGCTTGGGCGCGGGCGCCGTCAAAAAATGAAGGGACGCAAGGGCGCTGGTTGCGGATCGCATCCACAAATTCCCATGCTTGATCATAGCGGAACGTGACGAGCGGATCGCCGGCCGCGGGATCCCGCGGACTGCCTGGCCATTTCCAGAATTCCTGCGGGATGGGAATGGTCTCGAGGCCGGGCCCGCCTGCTTTGCCGGTCTGGAGTTTGTTCCAATCGCCAGTGATAAATACAAAGGAACGTTCGCTTCCGTTCAGTTCGACATAATCGAGACTGCGCCAGCTTTCATTGCGTCCACTTGCCAGTTTGCTGCTTTCCAGCACGCCCGTAGCGCCATTTTGAAATTCAGCAAGGATGGCCACCCAATCGTCGAGGTCGCTCGGCACACCTTCGCGCGAGGCGACGATTTGCTTTGTGTTCGCCACGAGCCGGCGCATCGGCCCGATCAGCAAGTGTGCGAAATCAATCCGGTGCGAAAGCATGTCTCCGAGTTCGCCTGTGCCAGCGAGCTTCTTCACCTGACGCCAGCCGAGATGGCGCGAGCCCCAGTCTTGC